>JBEPWX010000250.1:0-5474 GCA_041642235.1 Mariniphaga sp. | reverse complement strand
CACCAATTAAAAGATGCGAGCCGGTAATTTCGGGACTTCCCTCCTTGCAATCCAGTTTCATGGTTACTGAATTATCTGCATTTTGTTTTCCCTCCATACAGGTAGCATTGAGGCGGAATTCAATTCCTTCCTGTTTTAAAATTTCGAGAATTTGATTGCTGATCTCTTCATCTTCGCGACCTATAATATGAGGAGCTTTTTCAATAATTGTTACTTTGCTTCCAAACCGGCGGAACATTTGCCCAAACTCAAGCCCGATGTAACTTCCCCCGATAATAATAAGGTGTTCGGGAAGTTCATCCAGTTGCAGGATAGATTCATTGGTCAGGTAATTCAGTTTTTTGAAAGGTTCCGGGATGACGGCAGTTGCTCCGACATTAATGTAAATTTCATTGGCATTCAGTTCCTCGTTATTTACAGAAACTGTTTTCTTTCCGGTAAAACGGGCTTCACCATTAAAATAGGTGATGTTTTCTTCTTTTTCTACCCCTGAACTAATGCCGTCAACTGACTTTTGGACAATGGCATCTTTACGGGCTTTTATTTTTTTCAGATCAGCAAAAGCACCTTCAGGAATATTGATTCCAAGTTCATCGCCATGCCTTGCATCCCAAATTCTGCGGGCACTGGCCACATATGCTTTTGTGGGCGTACAGCCATCGTTTGTACAAGTGCCCCCAAAATGTTTCTTTTCTATAAAGGCTACCTTACTTCCTTTACTGGCCATTTTAAAAGCAAGCGGAGTTCCCGACTGACCGGAACCAATTATAATAGCATCAAATTTTTTCATTTTTTCGTTTAATTATGATCATATTTATTTTTGCCACAATAATTTCAATATACTAAAATTCATCAAAAGAGATTGCATTAACATGATAATGATGTTACCTATCCATGTACTTGTTTTATGCCTTGTCTGACATAATTCCGAAAGCATTGTTAAAATCAATGATTGCCCCAATACATGAAGCATGAACAAAACTCTGGGGAATATTACCCAGCATAGTATCTGAATCGGGATCTGCTTCTTCGGCAAAATCGGCACATATATTATTCCAGGCTTGCAAGTCATAGGATGTGTCTAATTAGTGGCAGGCCACCCAGTTGTGAAAAATTATAGCAAACAATAAACCATACAATAATAGATTTGATGGCAGCTGGATAAAATGGCACAATGTGGCTCACATATGTCCCGGCATAAAAATTAAAAAGCCTGTAATCTTTTTAGATTACAGGCCTTTATCTACTTATATCTGTAGCGGGGGCAGGACTTGAACCTACGACCTTTGGGTTATGAGCCCAACGAGCTACCAACTGCTCCACCCCGCAATATATTTTTATGTTTTTATACTAATTTTGTGAACGAGACTGCAAATATAATTAATTTTCAGAATTCAACAAAAAAAAATCACTCAGGTTTGCTCTGGTAAAAATGAGTTAGAGACCTTATTGATTTTCATATTTTTAACAAATTAAAATTATATATTACGTTTTGCAAAATATTGCAGAGCTTATTTTTTTTTGTAAAATCAATGGTTATTTAAATAATAGATAACATGTTGCAGGTGTTGATGTTGATCATAGGTTGATTGGTTCTAAATAAGCTTCTATGGAAGCAATTGTTATTTTGCCATAGATAAAATAATTATTTTTGGGGCATTATCAATCTTTTTATAAAAAGTTAAGGAATGCTAAAGAAACTGTTTTATTACCTTAAGAAAAATTTACTCCTGGTACTATTTATTGGTTTTGTAGTTGGGTTACTTTTCACCATATATACCAATAAACTCTTAGAATATACTTCTACAGATGAATCGTGCAATATGTGTCATGTGCATCCGCATGTCTTTGATTCATGGCGTCTTTCAACCCATTATGATAATCCATCCGGATTTAGGGCAGGTTGTGTCGATTGCCATCTTCCGCCCAAGGGGGAAGGCTATTTGCCTGAAAAAATGAAAGCTGCAGCACGTGATATTTACGGTTATCTTTTTAAAGACAGTGCCGACTACAATTGGGAACTAAAATCAACATTGGAAGAGGCTAAACATCATGTCTTCAAAGTGTCGTGTCTGAACTGCCACCATAACCTTTTCCCGCTTACTCTAACAAAAGAAGGTCAGGATGCTCACTTATACTACAGCCAGAATGAGGACGAACTTAGATGCATCAATTGTCACCTTCATGTTGGACATTACGATCCCAATGCAATGCATGCAGCCAATGTTGATTTTGGTATGCAAAAAGTAGAAAAGATTGATTTATATACTGAGCCGGCAGCTATTTCTGCCCATGAAGACTTTACAGAAACAGTTCCTAATTCAACTATTTCATTTAATATGAAAGCTATACCCGGAGGATCCTTTATGATAGGAAGTCCGGAAGATGAGCAAATGAGGGATTCGGATGAGGGGCCACAAAAGCAGGTACAAGTCAGTCCTTTTTTCATGGCTGAAGTGGAGGTTACATGGAATGAATTTCTCGCATTTTATGCAGCTACCGCAGCTGAAGGACGATCTACCGATACCGAGGGTTCCCGAACCGTTAATGATGTAGATGCCATTACAGGTCCTACACCTCCTTATGGTCAACCTGACCAAAACTGGGGATTGGGAGATCGCCCTGCTATTACAATGACCTTTCATGCTGCCGAAACTTATTGCAGGTGGCTATCACAGGTAACCGGAAAAACGTATCGTCTGCCAACCGAGGCTGAATGGGAATATGCTGTCCGGGGTGAAACACAAACACCTTTCTTTTTTGAAGGACGGCCAAAAGATTTTTCACAAAAAGGATTTTTTGGTAAATTGTTTGGAACAGAAAGTAATCTTATTGACCAGTATGTAGTTTATGCAGGAAACAGCCAGGGTAAAACAGAATTGCCCGAAGTTGTGGAGCCAAATCCATTTGGACTAAAGAATATGTCGGGGAATATTATGGAATATTGCTCCGATTGGTATGCCGAAGATGCTTATGAGATGCTGCCCGATGGAGCGGTTGATCCCAAAGGACCGGCTACAGGTGCAGAGCGTGTGGTCAGAGGTGGTTCATTCCGAAGCCCTGTGGGAGATGTTCGCAGTGCTGCCAGAGATCATACACGTATGGAGGAATGGATGCGTACAGACCCACAAATGCCTAAAAGTCTCTGGTGGCTTTCAGATTGTAATTGCGTTGGATTCAGGGTTATTTGTGAATTCGATGAAAAAACCGGAAAAAATAATTAATTTAGAGACCTGAAATCAACTACTATCAATTTTCAAATTATGAACAAAAATAGTTTTTCAAGACGTAAATTTTTAACCGGAGCTGCTGCTGTTGGTGCTGCCGGTGCTATGGGTGTGGGAACTCTGTCCTCATGTGCAGGAAACAATGAAAGTAATGGTTCTGCGGGTAATTACAACTGGGAACCCCGAGAATTAAATCTTCCGCCAATGCTTGAAACTGCTCCCGACGGGCAAGTCCTTAAAGCCGGAGTTATCGGGTGTGGAGGACGTGGCTCTGGTGCTGCAATTAATTTTCTTAGTGCCGGACCAAATCTTACAATTACTGCTTTGGGTGATGTGTTTGAAGACAGAGTAACAAGTTGTGCAAATAAAATTAAAACAGAAAAAGGAGTAGAAGTACCGCAGGAAAATATGTTCGTGGGTTTCGATGCCTTTGAAAAAGTTATCGGCTCGGATGTAGATATTGTTATTCTTGCTACACCGCCTAAGTTTAGGCCTGAGCATTTTGAAGCTGCTGTCAGGGCACGTAAACATGTATTTATGGAAAAACCTGTTGCAGTTGATCCGGTGGGAATCCGCCAGGTAATTGCAACAGCTAAAATGGCCGATTCACAAGGTCTTAAAATTGTAACCGGTACCCAGAGAAGGCATCAGCATAATTATATTAATCTGCTGAAGGAAATTAATAATAATGGAATAGGGCAAATTGTTTCAGCAAATGTATACTGGAATCAAAATCAACTTTGGTTTCGCGAAAAAAATGCAAATTGGAGCGAAATGGAATGGATGATTCGGGACTGGGTAAACTGGTGCTGGCTTTCGGGCGATCATATAGTGGAACAACATGTTCATAATATTGATGTTGCAAATTGGTTCATGGGAACTCACCCTGTTAAGGCTGTTGGTTTTGGCTCAAGACAAAGAAGGGTTACAGGAGATCAGTACGATAACTTCAGCGTGGATTATGTATACGAGGACGGACGCCAGGTGCACAGTATGTGCCGTCAGATAAACGGGACTGCAAATGCCGTTCATGAGATCTTTCATGGAACCAAAGCCATAGCAACCACTGCCGGAAAGCTCCGGATAATTGATGCAACGGGTAATGAATTGTTTGCTGCTGAAGGTTCGGAAACAAGCCCTTATGTGCAGGAGCATATTAATCTGGTGACTTGCATCCGGCAGGATATTCCGATTAATGAAGCCGAGCAAACTGCCATTTCAAATATGGTGGCAATAATGGGAAGAGTATCAGCATACACCGGAAAAGAAGTTACATACGAGGAAATGATGAATTCAGATTTAAAACTTGGTCCTGAAAAATACATAATGGGTGATATAGGATACATCGATCAGGCAACCATTCCGGTGCCTGGAACAGATGATAAAAAATAACGGCAATTAAAAAATTTAATAATAAAAGCCATTTGCCACAGGTAGATGGCTTTTGTATTTTAATATTTCTTCAAATACATAAAATTTGAAGTCGGTTGGGCTGAATGTGTTCATAATAATTTACTTTTTTATGTTTTTAAAAAAATATACAGAAAAAGCGTGCCGATAAGGGGAAGATATCGCGTTGCTTTATGATGACTAATATCGCGTATCTGATCGATGATGCCGCTTACTATAACCTCGAGCAGGAGGCATATACACTCGATCCCGGAACCAGTGAAATTTTTGCAGGGCCCTCATCAGACCGCGAACTGTTACTGAAAACAGCACTTAAAATCGAATAAACCTGACACCTGATACCTGATACCTGACACCTGATACCTGATACCTGACACCTGATACCTGACACCTGACACCTGACACCTGACACCTGACCATCGAGGAAAACACGGCATGCCCACCATCTCCACCAATCGCCGTCAGTTTTTGCGGCGTTCCCTTGCGGCCGCGGCGGCGGCCACCGCCCTGCCCGTCTGGCCGTGCGTCTGAAACGCAAATTGACATGGGACCCCGAGAGACAGGAGATTATCGGCGATGACGAGGCCAACATCTGGCAACGGCGCGCGCAGCGTGCACCCTACACGATCGACGCCTGACGCCCCACGCGAGGCGGAAACGCGCGTCTGCGGCCAGTTCGATCTCCAGTCGCTCCTCTGGCTGACGGTAACCATCAGCCTGGCGCTGGCCTACCTGTTGCGGCGTCGTTGGCGCACGACGCCCTGAGCGGGGGTCAGGCGCCCGCGTCGTCGCACTCGCGCAGCGCCAGGGCGCACCAGGCGCGCATCTCCTCGTCGA
>JBEPWX010000249.1:0-5483 GCA_041642235.1 Mariniphaga sp. | reverse complement strand
ACAATGATTTCAAGCGATAGAGATGCCGTTGTCAAGGCTTTTAATGCTTTTTATAGTGCGTTTATGCAGGAAGATGGAGAAGAACCAATGATGAATGTACTGTCATTTTACACGAAAGGCTGCTGGCACATATTTATATTTCCTCGTCAACGGCAACGTCCTTCCCATTTTTATCGTACAGGCGAAAATCAGATAGTTATCGGTCCTGCTACTGTTGAAATGGGTGGAATCCTGATCCTCCCGAGGTACGTAGATTTTAATTCTATTGACCATAAAACCATTTCTGAAATTTATAATGAGGTGACGGTCTCATCTGGTTTATTTAATCGCATGATTAATACCCTGAATGATTCTTAATGATAATTTGTTTATTCACATCCTTCCTCGGCTTGAATCCTTTTTAATTCCGGCTACAGCATGAAACTTTTTAAGCTATTGTTTTTCCTATGCTTTTATGTTCTTTTTAGGTTCAGTTTTTTTCTTGATTTCTTTTTCTTTGGTATTTTCTTTTCAAACCGGTCAACCCGTTCTTCGGTGATTGATTGCCAGCCTAATTCATCGGTAACATTATCAGGTTTTTGTTTAATCTCGGGTTTCTGCCCCCGTTTATTTTGCTGGATAATATCCTTAACTTCCTTAACCGATAATGAGAAGGCTGCAGACATGACATTACCCTCTATAGTGAACCAGATTTCTTTTTTCAGGTAATCTGTTTTAATAGGTTTGGCCAATCCAATCGCGGTTTCAAGGTAAATGAGTTCTTCGGGGAATTCCTGACGTGCCTCCATATAGGTATCGAGTTCATAAAGCAGGCAACATTTTAGTTTTCCACAGGCACCTGCCATACGCTGAGCCGATGGTGAAAGTCCTTGTTTTTGTGCGGCATCGGATGAAATGCTTGAGAAGTCGGTACGCCAGCTCGAACAGCAAAGTTCACGGCCGCATGAACCAATGCCCCCAACCAGTCCAGCCTCCTGGCGTGCACCTATTTGTTTCATCTCCACCTTGATTCTGAATTCCCGGGCATAGTGTTTGATCAACTCCCTGAAATCGACACGGCCATCGGCGAGGTAGTAAAAAATGGCTTTTTTCCCGTCACCCCGATATTCTACATCTCCGATTTTCATTTCCAGGCCCAGCTCTGAAGCTACTTTACGGGCGCGAATCAGTGCCGGCTTCTCATTGCTGCGAGCCTCCTGCAAAACAATTAAATCATTGTCGGTTGCTTTGCGGTATACCGGATTTAACTGGTAACGTTTGGGATTTTTTACCTTCCGTTCAAATTGCTTTTCTGCCAGGTAACCGGTAAGGGTTACTTCACCTACATCATGACCCGGTGAAGTGGCAACAACAACAATATTTCCTCTCTTAAGAGGAAGCTCTTCTGTATTTTTAAAAAATTCCTTACGCGTGGATTTGAACTTAACTTCCACTATATCCGACTGATTTGACGTGTCTGGCAAGTCATTCAGCCAATTGTAAACATCAACCTTTTCTTCAGTAAATGAATTATTTAACGCACATCCTGTACAACTCATATTCTCCCCTTTTTAATAATTCCGGAGGCAAAGATCAAAAAAAAGATTGAAATGTCGTAAATTATTCTTATCTATTTTAAATATAAAAGAAAAGGAGATGAGGTGCATATTTGTGAACATTAAAATTAATTGTTGTGCTTCATTATATTTGTTGAAAAATTATTGGGAACCATTTACCGAATAGTTTCATTGAAAAATCCAAACCACTATCTTTGTTTTCAATGTCTGATTTGAAGAAATATGTCGAAACGCCTTTGATGAAGCAATATTTTAAAATCAAAGGTAAACATCCTGATGCAGTTTTGCTTTTCAGGGTAGGTGATTTTTATGAAACATTTGGGGAAGATGCAATAAAAACTGCGGAAATTCTGGGGATTACACTTACCCGTCGAGCAAACGGGGCAGCAAGTTATGTCGAGCTGGCCGGTTTCCCCTATCATGCCCTGGATACTTATCTTCCAAAACTCGTACGTGCAGGTCAGCGGGTTGCAATTTGCGAACAACTTGAAGATCCGAAGCTGACAAAAAAAATTGTTAAACGTGGTATTACCGAATTGGTAACTCCGGGGGTATCAATAAACGATAACATTCTTGAAAACCGGGAGAATAATTTTCTCGCTTCTGTGCATTTCGATAAAAATCTGGCAGGGGTTGCATTTATGGATATTTCTACCGGCGAGTTTTTGACAGCAGAAGGAAAATATGAGTATATCGATAAGTTGCTGAATTCGTTCCAACCAAAAGAAGTGCTTTTTCAAAGGGGAAGAGGACAGGAATTCACAGAAATTTTTGGCAATAAATTCTATACTTATAATCTTGATGACTGGGTTTATACTGGAGATGCAGCCGTAGACCGTCTTACCCGGCACTTTGAAACCATATCGCTGAAAGGATATGGAATTCAGAACATGCCCCTGGCAATAATAGCTTCGGGAGCCATTTTGCACTACCTTGACCTTACACAGCATCATCAGGTAAAACATGTTACCGGATTAAGCAGGATAGAGGAGGAGCATTATGTTTGGCTCGACCGTTTTACCATTCGTAACCTTGAATTGTTTTCCCCTCTTCATGAAGGTGGGAAATCATTATTGCAGGTAATCGATAAAACCATTACACCCATGGGGTCGAGGTTATTGAAGCGGTGGATGGCATTGCCACTGAAAGATATAGGTCCCATCAATGAACGGCTCGATGCGGTTGAGTTTCTGCTTAAACACCCCGAAATAAAGGAAAATCTGGAAGACCATTTGAGGCAGATAGGGGATTTGGAGCGGTTGGTGTCGAAAGTGGCAGTGGGAAGGATTAATCCACGTGAAATGGTTCAGGTAAAAAATGCCTTGAATGCTATAGCCCCTGTTAAACGATTAGGTGCAGGAGCTGCCAATAAAACGATGAATCGTTTTGCTGAACAATTGAATCCATGTGATTTGATACGTGAGCGTATTCAAAATGAAATTGCTGCCGACCCTCCGGTGGCATTAATTAAAGGAAAAGTAATTTCTACCGGAATTTCTGAAGAACTGGATGAGTTGCGCAGGATTGCCTATTCAGGTAAAGATTATCTTGCCCAACTTCAGAAAAGGGAAAGTGAAAAATACGGTATTACCTCCCTTAAGGTTGGTTTCAATAATGTCTTCGGATACTATATCGAAGTGCGAAATACGCATAAAAATAAAGTTCCTTCTGATTGGATCCGCAAACAAACTCTTGTAAATGCGGAACGCTATATAACTGAGGAGTTAAAAGAATATGAATCGAAAATTCTTGGTGCTGAAGAAAAAATAGTTGCACTTGAAACAAGTTTATACAATGAATTGGTGCTGGCCCTTTCAGAATACATCTCTGCCATTCAGCTGAATTCTTTTATCCTGGCTCAAATTGATTGCCTTTTGTCGTTTGCGGCCTGTAGCCAAAGTTACAGTTATTTCCGGCCGGAGGTAAATGACAATACCGAAATTGTAATTAAAGATGGGCGACATCCGGTAATTGAACATCAATTACCCATTGGTGAATCGTATATTGCAAATGATGTGTATCTTGATCAGGAAAGCCAGCAGATAATTATTATCACAGGTCCTAATATGGCCGGTAAATCCGCATTGTTAAGACAAACAGCATTGATTGTAATGTTGGCGCAGATGGGAAGTTTCGTTCCTGCCAAAACTGCCAAAATTGGATTGGTCGATAAAATCTTTACCCGTGTGGGAGCATCCGATAACATCTCACTTGGTGAATCAACTTTCATGGTGGAGATGAATGAAGCAGCCAGCATTCTAAATAATGTTTCTGATCGCAGCCTTATTTTATTTGATGAATTGGGAAGAGGTACTTCCACATACGACGGTATTTCTATTGCCTGGTCAATAGTAGAACATCTTCATGAACATCCGCGTGCAAAAGCTAAAACCTTGTTCGCAACCCATTATCATGAGTTGAATGAAATGGAAGTTGCATTTCCCCGGGTGAAAAATTATAATGTGTCAATTAAAGAAGTGGGCAATAAAGTGATCTTTTTAAGAAAGTTGGTGCGGGGAGGAAGCAACCATAGCTTTGGAATCCATGTTGCAACAATGGCAGGAATGCCAAAATCTGTTACTGCAAGGGCAGAGCAAATTTTAAAAAAATTGGAAGGCAAGAAGGGAAAGGAAAATCTTTCAAAACCGTTGGAGGAAATCGGCGCCAAACGTGAAGGGCTCCAACTGAGTTTTTTTCAATTAGACGATCCGGTATTGAAACAGATTAGGGATGAAATTGCACACCTTAATATCGATAACCTTACTCCCATTGAGGCTTTAAATAAACTGAATGAAATTAAAAAGCTGACGGGAATGCGGTAATTTCTAAGGTTATTATCTGAGAAGATAACCGGTATTAGTGAAACCGGTTGATTCGATGAGACTTGCAAAATGGAGTATTTAAGACACGGCAATTTTTTTTTTATATTTTGCGATAACAAAAAATTAGCAATATATTTGCATCGCTTTAAAAGCAGGTTCTTTAACATGAAATGAGGTTCAATATGCGAGAATAGCTCAGTTGGTAGAGCACGACCTTGCCAAGGTCGGGGTCGCGGGTTCGAGTCCCGTTTCTCGCTCAAAAAACACGAAACGGTGAATTAACCAAAAATTAAGGAGGCCCGGGTGGTGGAATGGTAGACACGTTGGACTTAAAATCCAATGGCCTTTAACGGCCGTGGGGGTTCAAGTCCCCCTCCGGGTACTTTTTTTTCAGATACTGTGTTGGCGGGTAACACATAAAGAAGGCGAGGGTTTAAAATAAATGCGAGAATAGCTCAGTTGGTAGAGCACGACCTTGCCAAGGTCGGGGTCGCGGGTTCGAGTCCCGTTTCTCGCTCTAAACAAAAAAGGTTGCCATTAAAAGCAACCTTTTTTACAGAATATTTTAGCCTCTTTCGCAAATCTTCAGAGGTAATACATCACTGAAAAACAGTCAGACATAGCAGTTGTTACAGATTCCAGCGTCTGTTTCTATATGTTAAAGAGTATATGCAGGTTGTAATGCAGAACTTTTCTTTACCACTGTAAAAGCAGGCTTAACCTCTTTAGGTGCCCTCATTTTTTTCAGAAGTTCATCTGCTTTAATATAGCACGTCTGGTAACGCTCAGATGAGAATAATCCCTTTGGCATCTTTCCGAGCTTAATGTGCATGCTTTCCAATGACTGCACAACTGTTACCTTAAAAAACAAAGAGCATTTTAAACAATGCGGATCATTTAATTCTCCGGCTTTTTTATAAGCTTTTTCTAACGCATCTATCGCCCGGTTAAAATCACGGGCGCGGTAAAACCTTTCGGATTCACGGAAACAATTATTTATTTCAGGAAGGTAATTCATACAACTTTCCCCGGACGTTTTGCAGCCAATATATTCTATTTTATCTCTCTGACCGATGATGTATTCATTATCTAAGTCAAAGAAAGA
>JBEPWX010000248.1:0-5492 GCA_041642235.1 Mariniphaga sp. | reverse complement strand
TGAAATTCATTGATTTCAAGCATTTTCGTTGATTTTATATGTCTATCAAGCTCCCCAGGTAGGACTTGAACCTACGACCTACGGATTAACAGTCCGCCGCTCTAACCAACTGAGCTACTAGGGAATTTATTTTTTTTAGAACTCCTGCTTTTTTCTAAAGCGTTGCAAAAGTAACAGCTTTTCGGGAAAGAAAAAATTTTTTTGAAAGAACTTTACTTTTTTTAAAATAACTTTTTGCGCTTAATGAGATAAGCCAGCAATACCTCCTTGAAATCCTTATTTATATCGGCTTCTGCTAAATCGATCTGGTACTGTCCGCATTTTACTTTCAGTTCGTTGAAGTAACTGTTTACAGTAGATACATAATGATTTTTCACCTCCCAGGGATTGAACTTCACCGCCTGGCCGCTTTCCAAATCTACAAATTTATAGGGACGGTTTTTAAACTGAAATTCCCGTTCCTGCTTGTGGTCTGTAACATGAAAGAGCAATACCTCGTGTTTGTTGTATTTCAGATGCTGAAGTGCTGAGAAAAGTTCTTCTGATTTTTGGCTGTCGATCATATCGCTGAAAATAACTACCAGCGAACGTTTGTGTATGCTTTCAGCAATTTGGTGGAGCACATCGGTGGTGTTGGTGGTTTTACGCAGCTGCACATTGCCTGGTTTTATCAGCTCTGATAATTTGCCATACATCAGTTCTGCATTGACCGACGAGAGCCGGGCAGCAGTATGAAACTCGATATCATCGGAGAAAAGGGTAAGCCCAACGGCATCGCGTTGTTTTCGTAGCAGGTAAATTAAGGCTGCAGCTGTGTATACCGAGAAAGCCAGCTTATTTTCCAGGTGCTGTTTGCCTTTGAAATAAGGAAAAAGCATCGATGAGGATGTATCGATTACCAGTTGACAGCGGAGGTTCGTTTCTTCCTCGTATTGCTTGACAAACAGTTTGTCTGTGCGGGCAAACAGCTTCCAGTCGATGTGTTTGGTCGATTCGCCCTGATTGTATTGCCGGTGCTCGGCAAATTCCACTGAAAAACCGTGAAAAGGGCTCCTGTGTAATCCGGTAATAAATCCTTCCACTACTTCGCGGGCTATCATTCCCAGATTATCGAACTGGTGAAACTGCTCTATATCAAAAATATTCTTCAAATCCTTTATTTACAAATGCAACGGACAGCTTCTGCAAGAAGAAGATGTCCAGTACTTATTTTAGAACACATTTTTTTTAAAACAAAGCATCGAGCTTTGATGTAAAAGCCTGTTTTGGTGCTGCACCAACCTGCTTGTCTGCCACTTCACCATTCTTAACGAAAAGAACGGTGGGGATATTGCGAATTCCGTATTTCTGGGCAACTCCCGGATTGGAGTCCACATCTACTTTCCCAATTACTGCTTTTCCCTCGTATTCCTGCGACATCTCTTCCACAATAGGGGCAATCATACGGCAGGGGCCGCACCACACTGCCCAGAAATCGATCATCACAGGCTTATCCGAATTCACTACCAATTCTTCAAAATTGGCATCGGTTATTTCTATCGCCATAGTTTTTATTTTATTAATGTTAATATTTATTTGTCACAAAATTAGCTAATTAATTCTATATCCTAATCCCGGTTTTTTTTCAAAATAATCGAGGAAGTGATTAGATAACTCAATCCTTGTATTTCTTGAGAACAAATGGATATACATGTTATTTTCCGGATTATAAATATTGAATTTTAACAATGCCTGGCCTTTATTGTTTTGAGCAAGCATTTCTATATCCCTGATTACTGTTTCTGTTAGTTCATCCAGTGAAACATTTATAGTAACACTTTTTACGTAATTTTTCCTTGCTTCCGACAGCAGTTCAATCTGGATTGCTTTGAATTCATAGAAATCGCTGTTATATCGTTGTTTTACAGTACCTTTTATCATTATAAACAGGCCTATTTTGCAATACTTGTGAAAATTTACATAGTCCTGTCCAAAGAAGAAAAATTCATACGAATCGTTGTAGTCGGTTAATGTAAGTGTGCTGAAAGGATTTCCGTTTTTTGAAGTTCCTTCCCTGGCAGCGGTAACCATACCCCCAAAAGTAAAATCGCGATCTTTGTATTTTTCAATATCGTTTTTCAATTCACGAAGAGTTACATCACGGGTGCAGAAACTTTGTATTTCAAGTTTATAGTCGTCGAGAGGATGAGCTGTAAGGTAAATGCCAATCAGATTTTTTTCCTTCTCGAGCAGGATGAGCTTTGGCCATTCCTCTACTTCAGGTATGGGTGGCTTTTTTACCTCTGCACCTCCTCCCATATCACCAAACAGGCTTTGCTGCATGCTCAGGCTTTCGTTTTGAATTTTATTTCCGTAGCGGATAAGCTTTTCAATAAAGGTAGTGCTGTCATTTTCATTCTCCCCGGAAAAAAAACAACTACGCTTTATTCCCTCCAGACTATCAAATGCCCCTGCCATGGCAAGCGCTTCCATGTTTTTTTTATTTACTGTTTGCAGGTTTACTGATTTCACAAAATCATAAATGGATTTAAAAAGCCCATTTTCATCACGAGCCGTGATGATATCTTTTGCAGCTCCTGAACCCACACCTTTTATTGCTCCCATGCCAAAGCGTATGTTGCCGTTTTTATTGGCAGTAAACTTGATAAAGCTTTCATTTACATCGGGTCCCAGAACGTTCAGTCCCATACGGCTGCATTCGTTCATTAGCTTGGTGATGTCGGTAATATTATTCAGGTTGCGGCTTAGGTTGGCAGCCATGAATTCACCCGGATAATGTGCTTTTAAAAATCCGGTTTGGTAGGCAATGTAGGCATAGCATACCGAGTGTGACTTGTTAAAGGCATAGGAAGCAAAAGCTTCCCAGTCTTTCCAAATTTTTTCAATAACATCATCTGGTTTTTTACCCACATAATTGCACTCATCAATGAATTTTAGATTTGCCTTGCAACCTTCAATGAATTTCACCTTCAGTTTGTCCATGAGTGCTGTAATTTTTTTACCCATTGCTTTACGCAGCAAATCGGAATCGCCACGGGTAAAATTGGCCAGCAACCGTGAAAGCAGCATTACCTGTTCCTGAAAAACCGTGATGCCGTATGTTTCGCTCAGGTACTTTTCCATCATGGGCAAATCGTATTCTACCTTTTGGCGGCCATGTTTACGGGAAATGTATGCAGGAATATATTCCATCGGGCCCGGGCGGTAAAGGGCGTTCATGGCCACCAGGTCTTCAAAGCGGTTGGGCTTAAGATCGCGCAGGTGCTTTTTCATTCCCTCCGATTCAAACTGAAAGATGGCAGTAGTTTCTCCATGGCTAAACAATTCAAATGTTTTCTCATCCTGCCAGTCTATATTCTCGATATCTATTTCAAGGCCTTTCGATATTTTAATGTTTTCCAGGGTTTCTTTTATTATCGAAAGAGTTTTTAACCCGAGGAAGTCCATTTTCAGCAACCCAATATCCTCTACAAAACGGCCGTCATATTGGGTGGTCGACAAGTTTTCCCCATCTTTATTAGGCATTAGCGGAATATGGTCGGAAAGTGGGTCACGGCTGATGAGAATGCCACATGCATGGACACCGGTTTGCCTTACCGAGCCCTCGAGGGTTTCAGCAAATTTTATTGTTTTGGCAATTAGCGGATTATCTGAGTTTTTCTCTTTTTTTAAATCCGAACTTTCTTTAAAAGCCTTGGCAAATGTCATTTTGGGTGCATCCGGAACCAGCTTTGCCAGACGGTCAGCTTCGGGCAAAGGGAGCTTAAGTACCCGTGCCACATCGCGGATAGCCATTTTGGTAGCCATGGTTCCGAAAGTACAAATGTGTGCTACTTTATCGGTTCCGTATTTTTTAGCAACATACTCGAGCACCAGTTGCCGCCCATCATCATCGAAATCGATGTCCACATCGGGCAGTGAGATACGGTCGGGATTCAGGAAACGTTCGAACAGCAAATTGTATTTTATAGGATCGATATTGGTAATTCCGGTACAGTAGGATACTGCTGCTCCGGCTGCTGATCCCCTGCCGGGGCCTACGAGTACTCCCATTTCACGGGCAACATTGATAAAATCCTGCGTAATGAGGAAGTAGCCCGGATACCCCATCATTTTAATGGTTTCCAGCTCAAAGTCGAGCCTGTTAACCACCTCTTCCGGTACCGGGTCCCCATAGCGTTCTTTGGCACCAATAAAAGTTAAATGCCTAAGGTAAGCGGCTTCCTGTTTTACGCGCAACACTTTTTCATAGCCCCCAAGCCGTCCGAAAGTTTTTTCTCCAAATTCTTCTACCAGCTTTTCCTCGGGAAACTCTTTGCGGAATACCTCTTCTGTTCCAAATTCTTCAGGAATAGGAAATACCGGCATAATGGGTGCTGAATCCAGTTCATAAACTTCCACTTTATCTACGATTTCGGCCGTGGTGGCCAATGCTTCAGGAATATCGGCAAACAGGGCGTTCATTTCCGCCTGGGTTTTAAACCATTCCTCTTTGGTATAGCGCATACGCGTGGGATCATCCACATCCTTGCCGGTATTAAGGCATATAAGCAAATCGTGTGCATCAGCATCTTCGGCATTGGTAAAATGCACATCGTTGGTGGCAATGTACTTCACATTGTGTTTTTCCGCCAGCTCAAGGATCACTTTATTAACCATTACCTGGTTGTCGAAAACTTCTTCTCTTTGTTTCTGTTCTTCGGCCGGATGGCGCATCAGTTCGAGGTAAAAATCAGCTCCAAAAATGCTTTTATACCATTCAATGGCATTTTCCGCTTCCCCGATTTTATTTTTCATTATGTACCCCGGTATTTCCCCGCCAAGGCAGGCCGAGGAAACAATCAGCCCTTCACTGTATTTTTCCAGTGTATTTTTGTCAATACGTGCTTTGTAGTAAAACCCTTCCGTGTTGGCGATTGAAATCAGCTTAATCAGGTTCCGGTAACCGATCATGTTTTTGGCCAGCAATATGAGGTGATCTCCATAGCGGTCAACTACATCCGACTTATCCTGAAGATTGCGCACTGCCACATAAGTTTCGCATCCAAGGATAGGTTTTATCCCTGATTTTTTACAGGCTGCATGAAATTCTTTAATACCAAACATGGTACCGTGGTCGGTAAGAGCCAGAGCAGACATGCCATCGGCTTTTGCCTTATTAACCAGGGCCGAAACACTTGCCGCTCCGTCGAGTATTGAATATTGAGAGTGTACATGCAGATGTGTAAATGGAACCATTTCTTATAATTTTTCTGTTGGAGTTGTTCGTACAAAAAGTTGGCTAAAGTTACTTATTTTGGAGTGTCGGGTTAAAGGTTGTTGAAAAAAAAGGAATAAAAAAAGAGTCTTTAGCCGATACCGGCCTGTACCTGATTGAATAGCATTTAATTGTGGGGGTTGGTTGTATAATAAGGCAAACCATAACGGATTGTAATGATAATGCCCTAGACGTTTAACCCAGTTATAATCCAACCAATACCGGGTTAATAAGG
>JBEPWX010000247.1:4183-5500 GCA_041642235.1 Mariniphaga sp. | reverse complement strand
ACTCGAACTTTGGGGTATTGAAAAAGCATTCAGGCGTACCGACCCAAAAATAGTTCCTGGTGCACCAAAAGTGAGCAGGCTAACTTATTCTGAAGCGAGCGAATTGGCTTATTTCGATCATTATTCGTTTCATCCCCGCACGGTTGAACCTCTGGAAAACGAGCATATTCCTGTGGTAATTATTAATACTGAATCGGGAAGTGGTCACATTGATACCACCATTAATACCGAAACATTTGTGGAAGAACAAATTGTGAAGAGTGTTGCCAGCTCCGATGATGTGTCTCTTCTTAGGTTAAATGGTCCGGGAGTCGGTTTGAAACCTGGTATTCTTGCAAAAGTTACATCCAGGTTAAATGAAGAAGGTATTAACATCCGTTCGGTAATAACTTCTCAGATTTCCATCAATTTAATTTTGGAAAAAGGTAACGGTTCCAGAGCATTGTCCTTAATCAGGCAACTGGGATTTTCCTCAGTAAAAGAAATCTCAGTTATTGACGATGTTTCTCTAATCGGCATTGTGGGTCATGGAATGCAACAGAATTACGGTGTGTCTGCCAAAATATTTAATGCTGTGGCTCAACATAAAATTAATGTAGTGCTAAGTGGCTCAGGAGCCTCCGATTTGGTAAGTTATCTCGTGGTTAAATCAACAGATAAAGAAAAAAGTGTTCGCGAAATTTACAAAGCATTTATTTATACTCCCAATCCTTTAAAAGACATTTAAATAAAAAAAATAACAGTTATGACAACAAAAAATTTAAAATTTGAAACACTGCAGCTTCATGCAGGCCATCAGCCCGATCAACAAACGAATTCAAGGGCAGTTCCTATTTATCAAACCTCTTCCTATGTTTTTAATGATGCAGAACATGCTGCTAACTTATTTGCATTGAAAGAATTTGGTAATATCTACACCCGTATAATGAACCCTACCTCCGATGTGTTTGAACAGCGGATTGCAGCACTTGAAGGTGGTGTTGCGGCTTTGGCAGTGGCTTCAGGGCATGCCGCACAATTTTTGACTTTTAATACGTTGCTGGATGCAGGTGATAATTTTGTAACCTCTCCATACTTATATGGGGGATCGTATAATCAGTTCAGTGTATCTTTTAAACGGCTTGGAATTGATGCCCGTTTTGCAGAAGAGCTCTCTGCTGAGGCTTTTGAAAAGTTGATTGATGAAAATACCAAGGCGCTTTTCTTTGAAACTATTGGAAATCCGGGATATATTATCCCCGATTTTGAAGCCCTGGGAGCATTGGCAAGAAAATATGATATACCACTTGTAGTTGATAATACTTTTGCTGCCGCTGG
>JBEPWX010000247.1:0-4173 GCA_041642235.1 Mariniphaga sp. | reverse complement strand
AGCAAATATTGTAGTGGAGTCAGCAACGAAATGGATTGGAGGCCATGGTAATAGCATTGGTGGAGTTATTGTGGATGCAGGCAATTATAATTGGGGGAATGGTAAGTTTCCGGGATTCACAGAACCTTCGGATAGTTATCATGGATTGAAATTTTGGGATGTTTTTAATTTTGATAGCCCACTCGGAAACATTGGATTCATAATTAAAGCACGGGTGGAAGGGTTGCGTGATTTTGGCCCTGCCATTAGTCCATTTAATTCATTTTTACTCCTCCAGGGGCTTGAAACATTATCCCTGCGTATGGATCGGCATGTGGAAAATACGCTGGCTCTGGCAAAATGGCTGGAGAAGCATCCAAAAGTGGAAAGTGTGAATTATCCGGGACTGGAAAGTAATCCTTCATACCAAAATGCTAAAAAATACCTGAAAAAAGGAGCAGGTGGGGTTCTGTCATTTATTTTGAAAGGTGATAAGGAAGATGCCAATAAAGTTGTTAACAGTCTTGAACTGGTGAGCCATCTGGCAAATGTGGGTGACGCAAAAACCTTGATTATTCAACCTGCAGTAACTACACATCAGCAACTTTCGGAAGAGGCTCAATCTGCAGCAGGTGTTAAGCCCTCACAACTTAGAGTTAGTGTTGGAATAGAACATATTGATGATATAATTGCCGATTTTGAACAAGCTTTGCAAAAAATTGGTTAATAGTTGCAGAGCATTTTAGAAGTATAAAGAGTAGTGGGAAAAAGAGTAGTACTTAATTTTCTCACTGCTGCTTGTTAAAAATAATAGTTAAAGAAAAATGCCAGTAAACGTTCCCGATAGATTACCCGCTATTAAAATTCTTGGGGAAGAGAATATATTTGTAATGGATGAATCCCGTGCAATGCATCAGGATATCAGGCCATTAAAGATAATAATTCTAAATTTGATGCCTCTTAAAATTACAACGGAGACTGATTTATTAAGATTATTATCCAATTCCCCTTTGCAGATAGAGATAGACTTTATGAAAATGAGAGGGCATATTCCAAAGAATACCTCTTCAGAACATATGGAAGCATTTTACCATTATTTCGACGAGCTGAAAGGTAAAAAATATGACGGACTTATAGTAACTGGAGCGCCTGTTGAGATGCTTCCTTTTGAATCAGTTACTTATTGGGAAGAAATGAAGGAGATTCTTGACTGGGCGGAGCATAATGTTTATTCCTCATTCTTTATATGCTGGGCTGCCCAGGCAGGTCTTTATCACTACTACAACGTTCAAAAATATCCGCTTCAGGAAAAAATGTTTGGGGTGTTTGAACATTCGCATGCAAATTCACACCTACCTATTTTAAGGGGTTTCGATGATGTTTTTTATATGCCTCATTCCCGTCATACAGAAATACGCGAAGAGGATATTAAAAAGGTAGACGATTTACAAATTATTTCCAGTTCAGAGGAAGCAGGCGTAGCTATTGTTAAAGCCAAAAATGGAAGGCAGTTATTTATTACAGGTCATTCAGAGTATTCCAGATTTACAATTGATAAAGAATATAAACGTGATAAGGCAAAAAAACTGCCCATAAATATTCCTGTGAACTATTATCCTGGTAATGATCCTTCAAAAATTCCTTATATGCGATGGAGCTCAACTGCCAATTTGTTATTTTCCAATTGGTTAAATTACTATGTATATCAGGAAACTCCTTATAATCTGGAAGAAATTAGCTGAAGTTGTTTTCGTAGATTCCCCTTAAAACTGTATTTTTGAAAAAAATGAAAATCACATCGAAATGAAAAAAATCGCAGTTGTTTTATCGGGCAGTGGAGTTTATGATGGGTCAGAGATACATGAAGCAACCCTAACTTTGCTGTCGATTGCTAAAAATGGAGCAGAGTACAAATGTTTTGCCCCTAATGTTGAGCAGGCACATGTCATTAATCACCTTACCGGAAAAGAAATGTCTGAGACAAGAAACGTATTGATTGAAGCAGCACGTATTGCCCGCGGTAAAATTCAACCGCTTTCTGAATACAATGCTGCCGAATTTGATGCTATTATTTTTCCTGGGGGATTTGGTGCAGCAAAAAATCTTTGCACATTTGCATTTGACGGGACAAATTGTAAAATTAACCAGGATGTAAAGAATGCTGTTAAGGAAACAGTTAAGGCTGGAAAACCAATTGGTGCCTTATGTATCTCACCTGTACTGATAGCAAAGATTCTGGGAGATGTGAATGTAACCATTGGCCAGGATGAAGCATCTGCTGAAGCTATCAAGAAAATGGGGGGCTCGCATAAGATAACAACACACGGTGAGATTGTGGTGGATGAAAAATACAAAGTGGTGACTACACCATGTTATATGTTAGACGCCACAATCAATCAAATTGCAGACGGAGCAGAAAATGCAGTGAAAAAAATTCTTGAAATTGCCTAAGAACAGCAGTGATTTCACTTCCCTTTATCGATGTTCACACTCATCATCCTCCAATCAATAAAGACACAGTGAGGGTTATAAATCTATATCCGGGCGATGTAATTCCAGCTTTTAATGGAAAGAATTTTTATTCGATGGGTTTGCATCCCTGGAAAATTAAATCAGAAAAGGAAAATAACAGCAGCCTGAGAATGCTGAAAGAAGCCATGGAATTTGATCACGTAATTTTTGCAGGTGAATGTGGTCTTGACAAAAATACAGCTACTGATTTTGAAGAACAAAAACGAGTTTTTATTGCCCAGGCACTAATGGCGGAAGAATTTCAAAAGCCACTTATTATTCATTGTGTCAGGGCGTATAATGAAATTATTGAAATGAATAAAAGCAATCAGCCTTCGGTACCCTGGATAATTCATGGGTATACCGGGAGTCCGGAATTGACGAATCAGCTTCTTGATCAAGGTTTTATGTTCTCCTTCGGGAAAATACTTTTTAATGAAAAAGCAAAGGCAATAAATTCTTTTAAAGAATTGCCGCTGCAAAGGGTATTTATTGAAACTGATGAGTTTCATGGTACAGTGCGTGAAATCTATGAAAAGGCAGCCGAATTAAAAAATATTTCTTTAACCGAGTTGAAAAAAGTTGTTTGGAGTAACTTTAACCAACTTGAAAATGTAAGTTTTGAAATATAAAAACCTGAAATATTTAATTAAGAGTTTTTAAAGATCTAAATTTAAATGGATTGGCTTGAACGTACGGAACTTCTGCTTGGTTCAGGGAAGCTTGAAAAGCTGAAAAGGGCAAATGTGCTGATAGTTGGTTTAGGTGGAGTGGGTGCCATAGCGGCTGAAATGATTTGTCGTGCGGGGGTTGGGAAAATGACAATAGTTGATGGAGATGTAGTAGATATATCAAACCGCAACAGGCAGTTGCCAGCTCTTGTAAGCACCTCGGGTCTGCCTAAAACACATATTCTGGAGAATCGTTTCAGGGATATTAATCCGGATATTAATCTGACAATTTTGAATGAATACATAAGGGATGAACGAACTGAAGAACTGCTCGATAGCCAGCAATTCGATTATGTTGTGGATGCCATTGATACTTTATCTCCAAAAGTATTTTTAATACATAGTAGCTTAAAGCGCAATATATCCATCATTAGTTCAATGGGGGCAGGGGGTAAAATAGATCCTTCGAAAGTTCAGGTAGCCGATATATCCCGCTCGTATAATTGTAAACTTGCCCGCCTGACTCGTAAACGGCTCTCACGAATGGGCATCTACAAAGGGATTAAGGTAGTTTTTTCTTCGGAATTAGTAAATGAAAACTCAGTGCGACAGGAACAGGCCGCAAATAAAAAATCTACAGTAGGCACCATTTCATATATGCCTGCAGTGTTTGGTTGTTATATTGCAAGTAGTACAATTAATGGCATTATTGATTCTTAAAAACTTACTTCTGGTTGATATGCTCTTTAATATTATAAAATATAATTGCATAAAAATTTGTAGATTACAATTTTAGTTTAACTTTGCGGTGTGAATTAATAGATAATTTTGAACTTTTTATAACTTCGATTGTCTGGTAATAAGCAAATTGGTCTTTTTTTGTTGGAATTTATAAAGGTATTATGCAGCCGGGCACGATTCTCCTTCCTGTTTATCTCCACGATATGTTGTCTTCTTAATGTTTTCAATTGATATGCGGAATAAAACATTACTGGATTATTTTCGTTCCCGT
>JBEPWX010000246.1:0-5501 GCA_041642235.1 Mariniphaga sp. | reverse complement strand
TGCGAAAAGCTTTCACTGCAAGTGAAGTTACCCAGGTAGATAAATCAACATCGATTGGCCAGCTGCCATCTGTCCGTTGTGTAGCAGTTAAAAAATAAATTCCTTTTTTTACCTCTTCCGTATCCCCGTATCCTGCCTCGATGAGGCTTAAGGAGACAAATGCCGTTAATGGAATTGCTTCCAGATAACCTCCGCTGACAGGTAGCATTCTCTGCAAAATTCTCATAGCTTTAGGAATGGAAAACCTGCGTATTCCCCGCCACAATTTGTTTGCTTTCTTCTTTTTAAAAATAACAATTCCAACTGCCACCAAAGCTGGGACAGCATAACTTACAACATTCAGATTTAACAACCTGTAAAACTTCCTGGGCAATAAAGACAATTCAAATGGCAACTGTGGAATATGATCAAAAGCTTCTTCCTCTGGTATTCTGCACAACCCGCACATGGTAAGTATGGGAACAGAAAAGGTATAATCATTGTGATAGTGATTCAAGATGACTTCTGAAACCTGTGATGAATTCACATCAACACCCTGACCTGAAAGATATTCTGAAATTTTTTGCTGAAAATTATTCACCCATTCCAATTTTTCTGAAAGCAGATTAGCTGTTGCATAAACCAAAAGACTAGTACTGACATTTCCCGGACTATCCGGTGTATCACCAAAACTGCCGTCGGAATTGATATTCATCTTCAACCAGTTCATTCCTGAATGAATGCGTACAGAGTGCTTTTGATAGTTATCGAAATAAAGAGCAGCAACTGCTACAGCTACTGCAAGTGCACTCGATGAAAGTCTGCCTTCCCAATAACCTTCTGATTTCAGGTCGGCCATTAGCAAGCTACCCAATTCAGTTAATCTAACTTCCAGTTCTGTTTTTTTCATCATCCTACAATAATTCCCAATGCCATAAGCCCATAAAAAGTATATTCCAAATCGCGTGTTTCATCTCCATCTCCCGATAGAAAGGCACCTCTGTCGTAATTTTTCTGAATCATCTCCAGACAATCAGGTGCAATATACCGCAAATCGGCACCTGTTGTTTTTAGGGCAAACAATGCCACTGCCGTTGATAATAAGTCAGCATCATTCATATTGGAGTAGGCTTTAAATCCTTTACCTTCATCAAAGAATGACAATAATTTCTCCTGTTCCCGATAGATATTCAATCCTGTCTCACTTCTGGCTAAAGCATAAGCAGCATGAATACTACATGGAGAATCAGACTGTGGAGAATAAAAAATCAAAATCTTTCCCGCTACCGGGTAAAGAAATTTTCTTCGGTAAAGTGAATCATATACCAGAACAAGCAAAAATACCCGGTAGAAAACGTTTATGGTACTGCCTTTCATTATTAATTTCCCGGTTAACTGGAAAAGAGAAGGCTTTTTAATATTGTTGTTGTTAAGAGAAGTTTTAATCAGCAAAATTATAAATTCATCAAGCGAATGTTCATCCTTTTTCTCTGCTTTCTGTATAAATTTGTTATGTTTCTCAATTACATGAACCATATCAAAGGCAACCGCGAGCCATGTTCCAAATAGGGAGTAATAAAAATCCGGTTTCCCGGAACGATCGGTAAATCCTCCTTCAGCATGCTGACGAGACTTTACAAATTCCTTTACTTCTTCCTGGTTCTTGTCATTGAGAGCTTCAAAACCCTTTCTCAAAAAAAATATAAAGCGCTGATATAATGGAATATGATTTTTAAAGCTATTCACCTTTTTTACATTTTGAAAAGCTTTCCTACCAACCCATATAATGCCAGGCGCATCTTCACATTTTGCAGGTTATCCAGTTCTGAATAACACTTTCCAACATATTCCAGAAGATATCCTTCCGCTTTATTATCTATTTTATACCGACTGCAATTAGTTCGAAAAAGTCCAACATCCTGCTTCTCCAGCATTAATCTCAATTCCTGATTCTGTATCTGCATATCCTGCAATAAAAGTGACAATAAAAACGGATAGTCAAACAAACTACCGGCAGGATTTTGCTCCCGGTATTCCATTAAATCATCTCTTATCTGATATGCAACTCCAAAGAATTCCGAGAAGCGGTTGAGGACCGCTTTTTCTAATTGCTCAGCTTCTCCGGCAATGGCTCCTGTGAGCAAAGCCACTTTAACTGCTTCACCGGTTTTTAATCTGAATATTTTTAATACATCTTCAACTGATTTTTCAGTAATCTGTGAACTGAGGAGAATATCAGCCCCCTGTCCTTCTGAAAGCCTAACATGTGATTTTGCAACAATATTTAAACACTCGGCCAGCACATAAGGTGTAAGAGAAATTTGGGAAAGCAGGCTGTAACCTTTACCAATAAGCCAATCGCCAACGTTAATTGCAACTGGTATACCATGGGTTTTATGCAAGACAGGTTGACCATAACGTATTTCATCATCATCTTCAATATCATCATGAACAAGTGAAGCTTTATGGAAACACTCTATGACCATAGCGAGCGATTTCTGAACTTCTTCTAAAGGATTAATGCTATATGAAAGATAAGCCATTACAGTCAATAACGGCCGGATGCGCTGTCCTCCCTTTCCTAACACTTCCAGGGAAAGCTGCTCGGTTTCATTATCTGAATCAAAGAATGAATTTATAATTGGCGGCCGGAAATAATCAACAATCTGATTCTTTAGCAGCGAAACCGACAGGGGCGTATTGTTGCTGACGCCGTTGAAGTTTTCCAACTCCTCAAAGAGCCATTTGTAATCAACTTCGGTATTCGAACATCCATCTCCTAAAAGAGGAATTCCAATTCCTGGCACGGCAGCATTTGTTACGGGTTTAAAAGAACGTTGTAAAACAGGCAAACAACTGACTCCAATAACAGCATCAATGGATCCCTCTTCCACCAGCCCGATAGCAACAGATGTTCCTTCAGCAACGAGCGTGGTATAACCCAATTTTTCAGCTTTATCTATAACAGAATGAATGTTACAGTTTTTGCATCCGGCACAAATTAGCCCCAGATCATCAAAATTACCCTGGCATTGTTGGTCATTGCGCAGGCACTGTGGCAGTAAAAGCAGACGCCTGCTGTATGGAATTGCTGCAACAGTTTCCCGCCAGATTTCATTTCCCAGCAACACAATGATAAAATTCAAATATTCCTTACTCAATCCGGAAGACTGCATTATTTGCCTCGCAAATTTTTCGAGATTCTCTAAAGTGGAAGGAGGATACAAGTTTTGTCCCGACACCAATAACCGTGCCCTTTGCCGTAAACTATTTCTTATTTCGGCTTGCTGAGGTATCTTTACTATGTGCTTGATTTCAAACATGTTTTATCCGTATGCACCCAGACCAAAAAAAGCTTTCCTTTTTGCAAAACGGTATATCCAGCTTTTTTCAGGGACGGGTATTCCTGATCCATGACTGGGAACCGGTACCATGGTGCGTAATCTATCTTTTTCATTTCCTCTTCCTGAAGTATCCGCTGCATGATATTTTTCTGCAAATTCAACAATCCATGACGGATTTTCCATAAGGATACATCCCGATGTCACTTTAGGCAATTCATTTCTTAAATCTCTTAAGAATGTTGATGACTGGTATATATCAGCTAAAGGTTTAACTCCTGTTTTATCTGTGGCAAATTGAATTACAGGGCAGGGTTCAACAAATCCGGCAGCATTGATGTGATGACTCAATCCTGATGCAGCAGGACACAATCCATAGCCATTCTCATCCCAGTAAGCATCAATTATCACCAAATCAAATTCTAAACGGGCATCTACCATAAATTGTCTCAATTGCTGTATTTCTTCTCTGCTTAGTGCCAGCTCAGGTGATGGGTTTTCTCCTGCAGGCCGGTATATATAATACCAAAGATACGTCACATTCCGTTGAATCAAACTATCTATAAAACCCGGTGATACAGCCAGCTCCAGATTCGATTTAAACACACTCATTGCAACTCCCGTAACAAGACCGGCCTTTGTAGAATTCTCGATTGCCTGCCATGTACGATGGTAAACATTTTTCCCTCCCCTGCGAATATCAGCAACCTGCTCATCACCCTCAAAACTGATTAATGGAGTAACATTTGCACATTGACGTAATTCCTCTGCCACACCAGAAGTGAGCATTGTGCCATTCGTAAACAATTGAAAATAGCAATCGGAATGTTTCCTGAAAACCGAAATAAGGGGCTTGTACATTAAAGGTTCACCACCCAGGATTCCGAAAAAAAAAGAACCTTTGTCTTTGGTTTCCGATATTATCTGATTTAATTGGCTTTCCTCAATCCGATTGTTTTGTTTTTTCCCGGTAACCCAGCATCCCTGACATTTCAGATTGCAGTCATCAGTAACAGAGATAAAATGGAAAGCGGGAAAGAAATCTCCTTCTTTTTGTCGCCGCTGAAAACGATTGAAGCTAAGAGTTCCCTTAATGCCTAAATTGTAAAACACTTTCCATAAACACCGTCTGTCTGTATTTTTTATAATTCGTTTCAGCATCCTTATTCAGTGATAAAAATGAGTTTATACAGAAAAAATATTTTTAAAGAGATAAACTTCATATCCAATTATTTACGCTTATCGATGAAAGCAGATTTTATTTCCTCAACAGCCTTCCGGCGTTCTTCTTCTGCCTGAAGCAAGACACCTTGCCTGAATATACTATTATTGACTTTATTACGGTCTTTCAGCATCATTATCAGGTCGTTTCCCCCGGTTTTAATTTCCCTGCTTCCAGGTTCTGCTCCTGCCAGGGCTGTTCTTTCATCTAATCGGGGAAAAATTACTGCCGATGTTGGACATGCACGTCCACAGGCCGGACAATTATTTTTACATGCCAAAGGATTTACAACTTTCAGGCTTTTTTTATCGTATGCATAAACTCCAAACAAACAAAACCGGGCACATTTTCCGCAAAGGGAGCAAAGAGATGCATCGATTACAGGAAACCATGCCGGAACTTCGAGTTTGGAAACCTGCACATGAACGAGTGCTTTTCCATTTTGGATATGATATTTATTGCTAAGTTCAGTTAATATTTGTCGAGGTGACAGCTCCTTAAAACTTAAAACTTCAAAACCTGACGGATTAACACCTGCCTGACTTAACAAATTTTTTACTGCCCGGGGATAACAAGCTACAACAATTTTTTGGTGGAAATCGTTGGCTAACTCATTTAAGAAATCCTTTTCATGCAAGGAAATGGCACATAAATCCTGCAATTCAAATACATGTACGTCCAGAGTCTTCAAACCTTCTGAAATTTCATCCAAAATAGTATTCCAGGTACCAGTTCCGCACCGACAAAAAATGACACATGCATTTTGATCCATAAAACCACAAGATTGAATTTTAAAGAAACTATAATTTAGGGAATTGATTCAACTTATTTTTATCATTTACACATCTTTAACATTTTCCGGTTAATTAAGGCACCTGAAATTTTATTCCTTAATTTTAATATTTTTAATTCAACCATAGATCCAACTCCCTCAAATCTAAATAAAAAATTAAATCCTA
>JBEPWX010000245.1:0-5501 GCA_041642235.1 Mariniphaga sp. | reverse complement strand
AATCAAAAAAGCTACGAGCGCTAAATCAAACGAAAAAATTGCCTGTATTGTTTTTATTTAACCTGAGGTTACCTATTTTTGCGAGTTAAAATAAAACAAAAGCAGAATGTTTACAGTCGGAATATATTCAACTCATTTGCCTTATATTGCTTTTGTATTATTTTATGCTGTTTTTTTTCTCTTAGGCATTGAAAAGGCATCAGCCGGTAAACTTACTGAGAACAGACAAATTGTTTCCAAAGAAAATTCCTTGACAAGTGATTTTAAGACAGACATCCTTTACGAAAATATATATAGATATGATGCCTGGCGGAAAGAATACATCAATAAGTTACTAATTCCTTATAAAGAAAAGTCAAAGGTTAATTATTCTGTGTCTGTATTATTTGATTCTGCTGTTAGCTCCTTCTCGCATTTTTCACGTCCTCCTCCTGTTGCATAAGAAACTTTCAATATAGTTTACATATATTATTATTTGCCAAGTTTGTTTAATACCGGCAAGATTTTATTGTAGTAAAAAATAAAATGCATAAAATAATCACATTAACTATTTTAGCTCAGACAGTCTGTACATTTATTAATGCACAGGAAGTAGTTCAGAATAGTATAAAATAGTACTGGCTGGATGAGATTACTATCCAGTTACCAAAATTTAACCGCATTATCGCGGACTTTTTGCCATAGAAGTTGCCATTAGAATACTTATCTTTATCCTTATTCCGTTTATCTTTAAAAATAATTATTAAAACAAATATGAAAATTCCTGAAACTTTAATTCAAAAATACAATATACCGGTTCCCCGTTACACCAGTTATCCTCCGGCAAATTATTTTAGTGAAGAATTTGGTGCCAATGATTATATAAAGGCCATAGAAATCTCAAACAATGAATGGCCGGAAAACATTTCATTGTATATTCATATACCGTTCTGCTCGAAAATGTGCCATTTTTGCGGGTGCAATACCCAGTATACGCGCGACAAGGACAAAATGCGAAGATATACCGATGCTGTAAGAAAAGAAATTATAATGGTGAAGTCACTTCTCGATCCTTCACGCAAAGTTTCACAGGTGCATTGGGGAGGCGGTACACCTAATACTTTGCCGATTGAACTGATTCACAATATAATGAATACAATCCATGAGAACTTTTCTTTTACCGATAATCCTGAAATCGCCATTGAATGCCATCCGGCAATGCTCGATGAAAATTACACTGAGCAGCTGGTAAAGGCCGGATTTAATCGATTCAGCCTCGGAATACAGGATTTCCGGCAGGAAGTTCTGGATAATGTGAACAGAAATGCACCTAAAGTTCCGGTAAAGGAGATTGTAAGTTGGATAAAAAGTTTTGATAATACAGCAGTTAATCTGGATTTCATATATGGGCTTCCATTTCAGAACAAGGAAACATTTGCTGAAACTATTGAAAAGGCAATTGAAATTTCTCCTGACCGACTGGTTACATTCTCCTACGCCCATGTCCCATGGATTAAAAAAGCTCAGAAAATACTTGAGGTCAGAGGACTGCCTGAAGCAAATGAAAAACTTGAAATGTTTGAAACCGGTTATGAAATATTAATAAAGAACGGGTATACCCCCATCGGGCTTGATCATTTTGCAAAAAATAATGATGAATTGAGTATTGGTTTGCAAAACCGTAAACTTCACCGGAATTTTCAGGGGTATTGTACCCGTGAAACAACGGGGCAGGTATATGCATTTGGTTCTACAGGAATAAGTCAGCTCGAAAGTGTGTATGCTCAAAATGAAAAAAAACCAGACTCCTATGTAGAGTCAATAAACAAAGGACTATTTACAGTTGAAAAAGGTTACCGGTTAAATGTAAATGAAAAGATAATCCGGCATGTAATTACCGAAATCATGTGCAACGAATATGTTTCAATCGATGAAACTGCAACTAAATTCAACACTACATCAAAAGAAATAAAAAAAGTAATTCACTATACCCCGGAGTTATATAGTGGATTTATTGATGACGGTTTGTTGCAGATTCCGGCAGAAGGAATTTTTAAAGTTACCGGAATAGGAAGATTTTTTATCCGTAATATTGCAGCACAATTTGACCCTAGCCTTACCCGTTCAACAAAAAAATTCTCAAAAGCATTATAAGCTGTTTTAGCCATGAAAGAAAGGGAAAATATAAAAGTAGCAATAGCGGGTGCCGGATTAACAGGACTCACACTTGCTTTTTATCTGAAAAAAGCAGGCGTAAATTTTCAGATTTTCGAAAAGAGCGATCGTGCAGGAGGAGTTATTCATACCTTTCATAAAAATGGATTCACTTATGAAGCCGGCCCCAATTCAGGTATTTTATCCCGCCCCGAAGTAGCTGAGTTACTCGAAGAATTGAAAAATGATTGCAGTCTGGAAGTAGCCGATGAAACAGCTAAATCAAGATGGATTTGGTTTAAAAACAGATGGGTTCCCCTTCCTTCCGGGGTAGTTTCAGGAATTTCAACACCTCTTTTTACTTTTCCCGATAAATTGAGGCTTCTTGCTGAACCCTTTCGTAAAAAAGGATCCAATCCCAATGAAACACTTGCTGAACTGGTGTTACGCCGCATGGGTAAAAGTTTTCTGGATTATGCCATCGATCCGTTCATCCTGGGAATTTATTCAGGAGATCCTTCCCGGTTGGTAACCAAATATGCATTCCCCAAACTCTACCATCTCGAGCAGGACTACGGCAGTTTTATTGGAGGAGCCTTTAAAAAAGGCAGAGAGCTAAAAAATGAACGCGATAAAAAAGCCACCAAATCTATCTTTTCAGTGAATGGAGGTTTAAATAACCTTGTGCAGGCTTTGGTGAAAAATGTTGGAGAGAAGAATATAACATTAAACTGCAACGAATTGTATTTCCAAAAAAATGAAGGTAAATTTTCCAACGGGTACTCTAATGAATCATTTACACATGTTATTTCAACCACAGGTGCCTATGCCCTTGAAAATTTATTTCCTTTTATTGAAAAAGACAAGTTAAAAGCAATTACAGGAATGAAATATTCCAAAGTGGTACAGGTTGCTCTGGGGTTTAAAAAATGGGAAGGGATACCCTTAAATGCTTTTGGCGGACTGATTCCTTCGGTGGAAAACAGACGTATATTGGGAGCCCTGTTTCTGTCTTCAATTTTTAAGGATAAAGCCCCCGATGGCGGAGCATTGTTATCGGTTTTCCTGGGTGGTATTCGTCAGCCGGGAATGATTGGACTTTCTGAATCGGAAATAAAACAGATTGTAAAGGAAGAAATAATGGAAATGTTTCAGCTAAAATCCTTTAATCCTGACCTGATTAAAATATTCAGATATAAGAATGCCATTCCACAATACGGAATTGAGTCGGAAAAAAAATTAAAAACAATTGCTGAGCTTGAGAAAAACCATCCGGGTTTGAAACTGGCGGGTAATATACGTGAAGGAATTGGAATTGCCGATCGGATATACCAGGGACGGAATACAGCATCAGAAATTATAAATCCAAGTACATGAATAACAGGAAAACTGCTGTGCTTTTAATGAATGTCGGAAGCCCTGATCAGCCGAAACCCTGGTCTGTGTGGAGATACCTCACCGAATTTCTGAATGACAAACGCGTAATCGACCTTCCATTGATCCTACGGAAATTCCTTGTGAATTTTATCATAATTCCATTCCGGTTAATGAACTCTACAAAACTTTACAGGCAATTATGGACAGATAAAGGATCACCCCTTATTTTCTACACTTTCGAACTGAGAGATAAGCTCCAGCTAAAACTGGGAAATAATTATGAGGTATTTGTGGCAATGCGCTACCAAAAACCGGATTACCGGAAGGTGATAAATGAGATTATTGACAGGAAATTCCAACACCTGATATTGTTCCCCCTTTATCCCCAACATGCCATGTCTACTACCGAAACAACTGTTGTTGCGGTTGATGAAGAGTTAAAACGGCATAAATCAACCATCCACCTGTCAATGGTTCCTCAATTCTACGACCATCCCGGATTTATAAAATCGTTTGCTGAAAGAGGCAGGACCTACAATTTGGCAGAATTCGATCATATTGTATTTTCCTATCATGGATTGCCTGACAGGCACCTCCGGAAAAGTCACCCCGGAATTAATGTAAAAAAATGTACCTGCCCAAATGAAATGCCTCCTCATGGTAGAAAATGCTACCGTGCAACCTGCTACGCCACTACACGGCTACTTGCAAAAGAGCTGGAATTAAAACCTGCTGATTATTCAGTGGCATTCCAGTCGCGTCTCGATAAAAACTGGATGGAACCTTTTACCGATGAGGTATTACTTTCGAAACTGAAAGAGGGTAAAAAAAGAATATTGGTATTTGCACCGGCTTTTGTTACAGATTGCCTTGAAACAATAATTGAAATTGGAGATGAATATAAGGAGATGTTTCTTGAACATGGTGGTGAAAAACTTCAACTGGTTTCAGGTTTAAATACAGAAAACAGCTGGGTAGATACAATGTCCGACCTTGTAAAAGAGTCTGTTAAGACACCACAATAATTCTTTTTTTGGATATCAACATGTTGGTCCTTCTTCAAGAGCAAAACCAAAACCCAGGAAGGTGGTAAATAATATGTTTGCTCTATAAACGAAACCTGGTCCAGGCATGCTTTGCACGAAATTTCCCTTTGCTCCCTGATTTCAACACCGCAATGGTATAAATGAACTGTGGAAAGAAGGTTTTTAATGATATCAATCCGGAACCAAAACCAACAAATCTTGCCCTGCATTGAATCCCGACACGAAAGCATGAAAGGTTTTATAGCCTCTACTTCCCGGGTCAACTCCATGTATCCTTCAATATATTTTATCTGGAATTTAGTTTTTCCGGGAAAGGTTATATTCATTATATCTGCAAATTTTATATTTTTTGGAACAGCCAAAACCTCATTCCTTGTAAAATTTAAACAGCACGTGTATATTTACAGGAAAAAACTAAAAAAGATGGCTACATATACTATACTATATTTCAGAAATTTACTATTTAATAAGGCCGTAAACCAACTCTTCTTAAAAGCTGGAATCCTGATTTTCGCATTTACGTTTAATTCCTGTAATCAGCAGCCGGTGAACATCACAAGTGGCAACCTGACTGTGGAATTTAATGACCGGATGGAGGTGAAAATTTCCAGCACCAATCCGGGGGCAGGTGTCCTTATGAAAGATTTTTCAGCATCTGAATATATTTCAGGCAGCCGGTTTGATGCAAGACAGTATAAATTTAAAAGCTATTCAGAGAATGAGCTTTATGGAATAAAAAGCCATTTATTCAGGGGAACAGCAAGCGAAAGAGGAAGCATAATAGAAAAAATTATTGAAGTTGTTGTAAATCCTGCTTTCCCCGATCTGGCACTAATGCATGTATCGTATGTTAACCTGGGAGAGCGTTCAGTAAAGATCGATAAATGGGTGAATAACCATTATGAGATAATTTCCGGGGAGGATGATCCTGCTTTTTGGTCATTT
>JBEPWX010000244.1:0-5502 GCA_041642235.1 Mariniphaga sp. | reverse complement strand
GAAGTTTTGAAGAATATAAAAACGCAAAAAAGTACTTTGACCGGTTAAAAAATGAAGGTAAGGAACCATTTCACCTGGGGAAACAAGGAAGTTTCTACCTGGTTGGAACCGATATCTTTGATAATGAAATCGAAGCTTATGGGCAGCAATATAACTATCTTGACAAATATCCTGAATCAGGGGCATGGATTTTTATTCCCGGGAAAAAATATATTCCGTACGAATTAAGAAATGACACCATCAATTAACAGCTTTATTGATATAAAGCCAGCGGGAATCCCTGTATTCAGGCAAGAGCGCATGTCATCAGGAAGAAAAAGAATGGTATTACTGCCTGAAGACGATAAATCGAGGATTAATCTAACTATTGAAAAAAAGGGAAATTAAGCAAAAGTAAAATGTAAAATGTAAAATCTATAAAATTGAAGTATCATGTTGGATTTAGGATTTGTTAGCGCCATTCTGGCTGAGAAAAGTTTCGAAGAGGTTATAAAATTTGCCTCAGATAATCAGTTCAAATGTGTTGAAATCATGTGTTGGCCGGTAGGGAAGGCTGAACGCCGTTATGCAGGGGTGACACACATTAATGTGAGTGAAACGGGAGATGAAGACATAGCCCGCATAAAAAATATTCTCAACTCAAACAATGTGTATATTTCGGGTCTGGGGTATTATCCCAATCCGCTCGACCCGGATGAAAATCAGGCTGAAGCATCCATCGAACACATCAAAAAGGTAATCCGCACAGCTGCTAAACTTGACATTGGAGTGGTGAATACATTTGTAGGCCGCAATCCTGTGAAAAGTGTAGAAGATAATCTGAAAAAATTTGCTGATGTATGGCCGGGAATTGTTAAAGTGGCTGAAGAGAACAATGTGAAAATCGGGATTGAAAACTGCCCGATGATATTCACACGTGATGAATGGCCAGGAGGAAAGAACCTGGCAACGACGCCGGCAATATGGAAAAAAATGTTTGAAATCATTCCCAGCCAGGCCTTTGGTCTTAACTACGATCCTTCGCATCTTGTTTGGATGCAGATGGATGAGGTGAAACCAATTTTCGATTTCCGTGAAAAGCTTTTCCACATCCACCTGAAAGATGTAAAAATTTATCGTGACAAGTTAAATGAAGTGGGAATAATGGCCTATCCGCTTGATTACCATTCACCCAAAATACCAGGACTGGGTGATGTCGACTGGCGTGGATTTTTCTCAGCGCTAACTTCAGTAAAATACCGCGGACCTGTTTGTATTGAGGTGGAAGACAAAGCTTATGAAGATTCAGAGAAAGATGTGAAAGCAGCAATTTTAACAAGCAGGAATTACTTAAAGCAGTTCCTTGCGTAAATACCTCTTACCAGGAATTGAATCCGCAAATCGCCTCAACCGGTTTGCGGATTTTTTTACGCAATTTGTAGTCTTCAGGAGGATATCCCAAAGTAATTACAAGTCCAACTTTTAATTTTTCGGGAACATTCAGCAGTTTTTTTATTTTCTTGTTATTGAACCAGCCGATCATACAAGTCCCTAATCCAAGTTCAGCTGCCTGCAGACAAAAATGAGCTGCTGCAATGCCTATATCGTATTGTGGGTATTCCTGGTTCTTTATGCTGCCCCCAAGTTGAGCTATCAGTTTAGCCTTCTCTATTACAAGTACAGCAATAACAGGAGCCTCCAAAGTAAACCTGTTAAACGATATGATTTCATTAAAAGTGGCATGGGCAACCTTTTTCTTTAATTCCGGCTCATCCACAATTATCAGCTTCCAGGGTTGTGAATTGCATGCCGAAGGAGCCAGATGCACCGCTTCAATAATTTGATCAATCTTCTCCTGTTCCACCGGCTTATTCTGGTAACGACGTACACTCTGCCGCTGCTTTAGCAATGCTTTAAATGTCATAATTCATCCAAATATTTTTCTGAATACCTCCTCCACCCGTGAGACTTTTTCCAGTTCAATACTAAATTTTTTTCCATCGAACCCCTTATTCAGTTTTGGAATAAAAATCTTTTTAAAACCCAGCTTGTCAGCTTCGGCAATTCGTTGCTCAATACGATTTACGCCTCGTATTTCACCTGTTAGCCCCACCTCTCCCGTAAAACAGATTTTATGATCAATGGCGATATCGATATTGCTTGAGAGAATTGAACAAATAACCGCCAGATCGGTTGCAGGGTCATTGATGCGCAGTCCCCCGGCAATGTTCAGGAAAACATCCTTCGCCAGCAACTTAAATCCTGCCCGTTTTTCAAGTACTGCCAGCAACATATTCAGCCTCCGTAAGTCGAAACCCGTGGAAGATCGCTGTGGTGTACCATAAGCCGCTGAACTTACAAGTGCCTGAATTTCTATCAAAAATGGCCGCATACCCTCGATGGTTGCAGCCACAGCTGTACCACTTACATCATCACTCACTTTTGAAATAAGCTGCTCGGAAGGATTCAATATCTGCTGTAACCCATTGCTCCGCATCTCAAAAATACCCAGCTCGTTTGTTGAGCCAAACCGATTCTTACTGGCACGCAAAATACGGTACATGTAATTGGTATCACCCTCAAACTGCAATACCGAATCAACAATATGCTCCAGTACCTTAGGTCCGGCCAGATTACCTTCCTTGTTGATGTGACCGATGAGTATTACAGCGGTATGATTTTTCTTGGCAAATTTTAAAATGCCTGCTGTACATTCTCTCACCTGGGTTACCGAACCCGGTGACGATTCAACAGCATCAGTAGTCAGCGTTTGAATTGAATCGATTATCAGCAGATGCGGGACTACCTGCCCGGTTTGTGCAATCACATTCTCCAGTGAAGTCTCGCTCAGAAAAAGGCAGTTACTGCCGTTCATTCCCAGCCGTCCGGCACGAAGCTTTATCTGCTGCAGGCTCTCCTCGCCCGAAACATAAAGTATTTTTTTATCCTTCAAACCCAGCGCCATCTGCAGCACAAGTGTCGATTTACCAATTCCCGGCTCACCTCCCAGAAGCACCATGGAACCTGGTACAATGCCACCTCCCAGCACCCTGTCGAATTCGGTGATGCCCACCTGAATGCGTTCCATTTTCTCTGTAGTGATTTCTTCAAGGGTAAGTGGTTGGTTTCCTGTAAACGCTGTCGCTGCCGATGAACCTGCCCGCTTCTTCTCTATGACCTCCTCTACAAATGTGTTCCAGCCATTGCACGAAAGGCATTTGCCCATCCATTTAGGTGACTGGGCGCCACATTCCTGACATATATATATTGTTTTTACCTGTGCCATTAATCAAGGTTCTTTATCCGGTTAATCAATTCAGAGGTCGATATCCCTTCAACCAGTTTCAGCCGTTCCACTTTACCTCCGTGCTCCAAAACTGTTTCATGACCTGCAATCTCCTCCATTGCATATTCCTCCCCCTTCACCAGTACATCGGGAATAATATGCGTAATGAGTTCAGCAGGCGTTTCCTCCCCAAACACCACCACAGCATCCACAAAAACAAAAGCTGCTAAAAGGATTGCACGTGCCTGTGCACTTAATACAGGCCGTCCTTTTCCTTTTAACAATCGTACCGAATCATCTGAATTCAATCCCACTACCAGCCGTGTTCCAAATTTTGCCGATTGCATCAGAGAATCAACATGGCCGTGATGTACGATATCAAAACAACCGTTAGTGAATACGATTACATCCCCATCCAACCTCCAGCTTTTTAAAACGGACTCAAAATCATTAAAATCGAAAAATATTTTTGATTGAATGTTGAATTCCATAATCCAGGTTCTTCTTTGTTCCCAAAAGTACAAAACACGAACGGTTTCAAATCACTATTCTGAAAAATTTTCAAGTCAGTTGCACTATTCGTTTTGCTTATAATCTTTACCTTATGCACCGTTAGATTGATTTTAAAAATAATTTCTACTTTTGTTTTGTTCTAAATGACAGAAATTCAACATGAATTACATTGACTTAATTCTCATCATCCTTTTGCTGCTTGCAGCATTTAATGGATTTCGGAGGGGTCTTATATCAGAAGTAGCCTCCCTGGCGGCTCTGGTTTTAGGAGTATGGGGAGCTATTGAGTTTTCTTACATTACCTCTGAATTTCTTACAGAAACTATGGGATGGGAACCCGGTCATCTGAATATTATTTCTTTTATTATAACATTCATTGCAATTGTTATTTTGGTTCATCTGGTGGGTAGTTCATTAAGTAAACTGGTGGAAGCAGCCATGCTGGGATGGGCAAACCGGATTACCGGGCTTGTATTTGGAGTTGCCAAAACAGCCTTTATATTAAGCATACTGCTATTGATTTTTAATAAAATCGACGAGGATGTGCATATCCTGTCGGAGGAAACCAAAATGAATTCACAGTTGTATGAACCCATACGTAAATTCGCTCCATCAGTCTTCCCTTTTATAAACAGCTGGGAAAGAGACAAAAAGACACAAAAGAGAAGCAATGAGATCGTCTGGTTACGGAAAATGGTTTAATCGTAAAAAAGAAAATCAGGATAAACTCCCACAGGATGTAACCTGCAAAAATTGTCATACACATTTCGACGGGAATTATTGTCCTGTTTGCGGACAAGGGGTAAATGACCTGGACCGTCCGTTTGGTTTTATTTTCATTAATTTTGTGGGCGATATGTTTGCTTTCGACTCCCGCTTCTTTCGCACACTAAAAGACTTGCTTTTTAAACCTGGGTACCTGACCAAACAGTTTTTCGATGGTAAACGTATAAGGTACGCCACCCCCACCCGTTTGTTCATACTTTCGAGCTTCATACTTTTTTTCCTGCTCCAGGTTTACAGTAATCAAATTCTTAACCGGGTACTCGATGCTCCTGTGAAAGATGAAGCTGGTTTTGAAACAGACCCTGCATCGGTAGCTTATTCCGATTCCCTGATCACAGACATCAATTCCTCCCTCGATTCATCTATCGTTGTTGTGCCTGGTGTAGAACTGACGCTGGATGCATTTGCCAATAAGCAAAACATCCGGGAAGGACTGATGGAGCTTTCAGGTCAAATGGAAAAAGAACTTGCAGAAGAAAAGGATCCGGAAGAAAGGGTAAAACTTAGGGAACAAATTCGGTTAATCCGAAACCCTGAGCAGGCCATCGCAAAAATACTGAGGTACATGTCGTGGGCTTTCTTTCTGCTATTGCCTGTTTTTGCCCTGATCCTACAACTGTTTTACCTTCGCAAAAACTACTTTTACACCCGGCACCTGGTCTTTTCCATTCACCTGCACACGTTTATTTTTTTCATTTTTATCTTGCTGGTGTCTCTCCACCTGCTGTTCCAATATGTTAATGCATATCTAAGCCTTGGACTGATAGTAACTATTCCGGTTTATTTTGTTGCTGCCCTGAAAAGATTCTATGGCCAAAACATATTAAAAGTAGTCTTGAAATTTCTTGGAATTACAATAATGTACAGCCTGCTGTTTTGGCTCGTGGTAGGAGGAGTATTCCTGAGGGCTTTAAGCATAATTTAGAAAAAATATACTT
>JBEPWX010000243.1:0-5511 GCA_041642235.1 Mariniphaga sp. | reverse complement strand
CTGCAACCCCCATTCTTTTATCTGGATGCCGATGATGCGGTAAATTATGGCGCCATTGGAGTGGTTATCGGCCATGAAATAACTCATGGTTTTGATGACCAGGGTCGCAAATACGATAAGGAGGGTAACCTGAACGACTGGTGGACCGAGGAAGATGCCCAACGCTTCGATGAAAGGGCCCAGGTATTGATTGACCAGTACAACGAATTCTTTGTGCTCGATACCATGCGTGCCGATGGCAAGCTTACCCTGGGTGAAAATATAGCCGATTTGGGAGGATTAAACATTTCCTGGCAGGCTTTTCAAAATGCTGGCGGACAAAAGGAGTCAATCGATGGTTTTACACCTGAACAGCGCTTTTTCCTTTCGTATGCTCATGTATGGGCAGGCAATGTACGCGATAAGGAAATACTGCGTCTTACAAAGGAAGATGTCCATTCACTGGGCAGGTACCGTGTGCTGGGACCGCTTCGCAACATGCCCCAGTTTCATGAGGCTTTTGATGTGAACGAAGGCGATTACATGTTTTTACCTGAAGAGAAACGGGCGGATATCTGGTAAGAATTTTGATTTAGTTCACCTGCTGACTGAAGTTCAGCCGGTGAATAAATTTAGGATCATTGTAAAAATAAAAAACAGAAAGGGTCGGTTCTACCGGCCCTTTTTTTATGATCGTGTCCTGGCAGGTTTACTGCTGTTGTTAAGTAGGGATTTAGGGATGCCATCTTTTTTTGAACGGGCTATCGTCAACCAAAATACTGCTAATGCCGATAAGCGAAGATGGCATCCTTAAATATTTATGCTGTTCGTATGGTGGTTCTCTTCCATTTAAGCATTCCCGCATTCGTGCCTTTCTTCCAGTCCTTCAGTAAATCAATTCTTCAGTTCTTGTTGTGCCTCAATAAAGTTTCGTGATTTACCCCTCCGGCTTTAGTCATTCTCCTGGAAATGTGTTTGATAAATTAAGTTTATATTTGTAGTAGAAATAATATACTGAGGACATGGCAGACTATGATATGCGGTGGAAACAACGTTTGGTAAATTATGAAAAAGCGTATAATCAGCTGGAACGGTTTACTGATGTTGAAGACCTGAACGAAATGGAAAAGCAAGGTCTCATAAAAGCTTTTGAATACACCTATGAGCTGGCATGGAAAACATTGCAGGATTTATTGAAAGAAAAAGGTTATATAGGGATTGTAGGACCTAAACCTGTAATTGAGCAAAGTTTCCAGGACGGCTATATTACGGATGGGAACGGCTGGTCACGGATGCATAAGAGCAGAAACCTTACCAGTCACACTTATGATGAAGAAACTGCAGAAGAGATAATTGAACGTATACGGACAGAATACATTCAACTTTTGAGTGATTTAAGGGAAAGACTGTTGAATGAATAAAAAGCATCATGGTATTGCATTCGGGCAGTATTAAATATGGATTATTGAACAGTCAACTTGATAAGGTTGTCAGGCTGATTGAACAGAACAATAAAGTTGATAAAGTGATTCTTTTTGGCTCCAGAGCAAAGGGAAATTTTCAAAATGGTTCTGATATTGATTTAGCCTTAAAGGGAAAGAATTTAAACCTGGATGATGTTTTGAACCTGTCGGTTGACTTTGACCAGCTTGATTTACCTTATAAATTTGACATAGTAATTTACGACCGGATTAAAGAACCGGCATTGGTGGAGCATATCGACAGGGCAGGGGTTGTTCTTTTCGACAGAGCTGTTAAAGGCAGAGACTAGTCTGCAGGTTTTAAGTTAAACTTTCTTCCAGTGCTTCAGTTAATCATCCTCATATACCAATATATTATACCTGGTCATTAGCTGCGCCTTCATTGTTTTTACTTCATGTTTCAACACTTCCTGAACAATTTTCAATACCAGGTTTCCTAATTTTGATCCAGCTAAACAAAATTCAATGAGACTCGTAAAATACCAGGTGGTATTCAGTTGCAGCTGAATTGTTTAGCCTTTGAAAAGAAAAAACTAATAAAACGGTGATGTACCGCAGCCTTTTAATAGCCGCTGGAAAACAGAAGAAATTGTTAATCATTTTTCTGATAACAGTATTTCTTCCGGCTGTTTCTTTGGCTGTTTTTGGAATAATTGCACTTAATAATGAACAGTTCCGTTTTGAAAAACAACTTGAGGAAAAGCAGCAGCAGACGGTTGAATACCTCCAGACAAAAATAATTCATGCTTTTAAAGAAGCCGGAAATTATCTCTGGCAGCTCAGCCGGACTGAACCGGTAGTCCTTAACAACAAGCCTGAAATTTACTTGTTGCTGGATAAATGTCTGGAGGAAAACCCGCTACTGGACCAGTTTTTTATTCTGCATAATGAAGAGGAGCCTTGGTTTCATCATTTTCGGATGGACAAGAAGAGTTTTTATCCTGGTTATCCGATAACAACCACGGCACTGGAAAATCAAATTAAGCGTGCTGAAGAATATGAATTTGTGCTTGCTGATTATCAACAAGCAATTACCGTTTATGAAAATGCTTTTAACAATACCAATAACAAGAATGAGCAGGGGAAGATTTTAAATTGTCTTGCACGTAATCATCTGAAGCTAAACAGGTATGAATCCGCAGCAGCTGTTTATCTGAAAATTATTGATGATTATCCGCAAATCAAAATAATGGGAATACCAATAGGCATTGCAGCTCATCTGCAACTAATTGATTGCTACCGAAACCTGAATGCAAACAAAAAAGCGCTGGAACAGGCATTTGAAACATTTCAGGTACTTATCCAAAACTACGATAAGCTTACTGAAAACCAGCTTAAAACTTATGTGACTCTTGTAAATGAACAATTTCAGAATGTATCAAAAGACATTAATTCAGCAGATAAAGATTATTACATTAACCAGTTTCACAATTTAAATACAACCTATAAAAAGTTGTTATTGAGGTGGCAGACAGTGAACGAATTAAAAAACAACTTCCTTGAGGGAGCTAAAAGAGATTTGTTTAACAACGACTTTCGTACCCCAAAAATATACAGATTTACAGAACGAATTAACGATGAAAGTATGTTAATTCTTATCACAGCCATTCCTGATAGCATTCACAGAGAGGCTGTCGGAATATTCGGAGTTACAATAAACAAACATTATTTCTGTAATCATTTGCTGCATGAGCTAATTCAAAAAGATGACTTTAAGGATTTCAGCATTTCGATTCAAAATTTTAATGGGCGGCAGATATATGGAAATTCTGGTATAGCGGCGGATGCTTTGGTTACCACCGCTTTTTTTGAAGAAAATTTTCCACCCTGGCGAATCCAGATTGCAGCTCTTGAACACGAAAAACAATTGTTTCGTGGAATCTTCAGGAGCTTCTATTTCTGGACCATTCTTACCACAATTCTTATTCTTGTATTCGGCGTTTTTTTAATCATTCGTACCCTTATTCACGAGATGGAGGTGTTAAAAATGAAAGCTGAATTTGTTTCATCGGTTTCACATGAATTTAAAACACCCATTACTTCAATTAAGGCACTGACCGAACGCCTGCTGGATGGAAAGATTGAATCGCCTCAGCGGATGAAGGACTATTATTCTGTAATCTATGAAGACACAGAAAACCTGAGCAGGTTGGTAAGTAATTTCCTTGATTTTGCAAAAATGGAGGAAGGAAAGAAACAGTACGAGTTTGTAAAAACCGATCTGCAGCAATGGGTGCCCCAAATTATAATGAAGCTGACAAAGGATTTCCAGCATGAGCGGCCCAAAATCAACCTGAAGATGGAGAAGGAGCTTCCTATTGTAGCTATTGACCGAAACACAATAGAACTGGCATTAAACAACCTCATTGACAATGGTTTTAAATTTTCTGAAAATGCGGATGTGGATGTAAAGATCGGACAAGATAAAAAGGATGTTTTTATTCAGGTAAAGGATTACGGCAAGGGAATTTCTGTAAAGGAGCAGGATAAAATATTCGACAAATTCTACCAGGGTAAAAATGCAGCTGATTATTCGGCTACGGGTTCAGGACTAGGATTGGCTCTTGTAAAAAGGATAGCCGAAGCACATGGAGGAACGGTGCACGTAAATAGTGAAACAGGTAAGGGAAGTACCTTCACACTGGTTCTTCCTGTTTAATTGTAATAATCTCATGCAATGAAAAAAAAGATACTGATTATTGAGGACAACAGAGGCATCCAAATGAGCCTGAAAGATGAATTTGAATCGGAAGGCTATACCACACTGGTGTCGGGAAATGGGGAAGAAGGGCTTCATCTGGCCTTTGAAGAAAAACCCGATTTAATTATTCTTGACATCATGCTGCCGGTAATGGACGGTTATGAAGTGTGTAAAAGATTACGAATGAAAGGGAATAACATTCCGGTAATCATGCTGACGGTAAAGAACAGGGAAATTGATAAAGTGCTTGGCCTGGAACTGGGAGCTGATGATTATGTAACCAAACCCTTCAGCGTGGCAGAACTTTCGGCACGGGTGAAGACTATCTTTCGCCGTATGGATGAATATTCCCTGAAAACTGAGGTAGGCAGAATAGGGGAGACTGAACTGAATTTTAAAAAGTTTGAGGCCAAAAAAAATGGTGAGGCAGTGATTTTTACACCACTGGAATTTCAGCTTCTTAAATTTCTTGTCAATAAAAAAGGAGAGGTAATTACCAGGGATGAAATGCTCGATAAGGTATGGGGAGAAAATAATGTGGTAATATCACTGCGTACCATCGACAGTCATATGGCAAACATCAGGAAGAAGCTGGAGGATGATTCTGCACATCCAAAATACATCGTAAATGTAAGGGGAGTGGGATATAAACTGGCAGAATAAAATGAAGTCCATCGTTCTTCAACAAAACTCAACATTTCCTGAACACTTTTCAAAATGGGCTGGTGTAATTTTGAATAAAAAACAAAAAGGAGGACATCATGAAAACCAGTAGCAAGACATTTATTTTTCTGCTCGTCCTTTCGGGCTGTATCCTGTTTTCATCTGCACCAGGTCATGCACAGACCGAAACGGGCGAATTGTTTGAAAAAGCGCTTTACATGGAAGAGGTAAAAGGAGAACTGCAGCAGGCGATTGACCTTTACCTGAAAATCCTGAAGCTAAATCCATCCGATCGGCAGGTTGCTGCCAAATCCCTGGTGCACCTGGGAATGTGCTATGAAAAAATGGGACAACAGCAGGCCCGTGAAATGTATAGCGATGTCATTGACAGATATCCGCAGCAAACTGATGAAGTGGCCTTTGCAAAGGAGCGGCTCAGCTATTTAAATGCACATGCTGCAAATCTTCAAAAGCTGGCAGAACAGCATCTTAAAAAAGGAAATGAGTTGTTCAGCCAATGGGAATACGAGTTGGCCATTGAAGAGTACCGGAAAGCTATGGAACTGAATCCCAACAGCCTTTTGGCATCAAATGCGAAGTATTGTATCGGTCAGTCGTGGTTCCGTGCCGGAAAACACGACCTGGCGCTGGAAACCTTCCAAAAACTGATGGAAGAAAACCCTGAAA
>JBEPWX010000242.1:0-5523 GCA_041642235.1 Mariniphaga sp. | reverse complement strand
CAAGACTGGTGTTCAGGCAAGAATTCCGTTGCTTCCTATGGCACAGGAACTCATTGATAAATACGAGAACGATCCGGAATGTAATGCTGACAATAAAATTCTACCGGTAAAAAGCAACCAGAAGCTGAATTCCTATTTGTCAGAAATAGCCGAACTCTGCGAAATTAACAAAAACATTACCATGCATATAGGAAGGCACACATTTGCAACTACCGTTACCTTAACGAATGGTGTTCCCATTGAATCCGTATCAAAAATGCTTGGTCACACCTCATTAAAAACCACTCAAATTTACAGTAAGGTAATCGATACCAAAATCTCGAAAGAGATGGATGACCTTTCCAGGGTTTTGGAAAACAGCAAGAAACCTGCTGGAAATATAAATGGAAACGATAGTAAAAAGATTGCAATGTGATTATGCGATAACGTCTAATCAATTATTTCTGTTTCAAGAAAACTTGGTCAAATCAATAAATTTTATTAATTTAAATTAAAGTCAATTATAATAACGAATTTTATGAACATTGAATTTTATTTGAATGGAAACATTAAAAAAAGAAAACTTAAAATGGCTTAGAAGTAAGGACGTAAGAGAGATGCTGGGGATTTCCGACAGCACCCTGCAAACATTGAGAATTAAAGGCACCATCCCGGCTTACAAATTGGGACCAACCTGGTTCTACAGAGAAGATGAGATTATTGAGACATTGTTAGCCAACAAGAACAAAAATGTTGCGGTATGATTGAAGCAGATTTAAGTTATCGGGTTAGAGATTTGGCAGATAAGGTTGATGCGCTCGAGTCGACAATTGAAGTAATTAAAGCATGTTCAATAGAGGATGACATGTGGGACAACAGTGATATGATGCGTAACTGGAAAATCTCCCAGAGAACTCTGGCTTCCTGGAGGGCAAATGGATCGATTGAGTATGTTCAATTTGGCGGGAAAATCTGGTATACAAAAGAGAACAGGAATGCTTTCCTGTTGAGGAACACAGTCAAAGCGAAGAGTCTTGAGTTTTCAACCTTCAGCAACTGAATTGATTTAGAGAATTTATGTGTAACTGAAAAAGGGTCTGGTAATTTTTTAGCCAGACCCTTTTTGGTACTTTTTCGAAAATTTTATGTGTCACGCGAACACTAACCCACTATCCCTGAAATATAATTTTTTACAAATGGGAAAGTACCCCCCCCTGTTATCATACATATATAATGTAGTTATGATTTTTTTTATAATAACTCTTATCGCTTATAAGATTATTGCATGATCTGTCGTGATTACAAATAAAGAATCGATTATATAATTTTTGTCATTATAATACTCGCTAAGAAATAGTTGATAAGCAGATAAATCTGGGATTTAGATGGCCTATAATTGCTTTTGTTATAAATCCCCTTTCTGACCTCTGGGGCTATGTCTGCTATAATGCATTTTGTTATAATTGGAGAGTTTTATACTTGAAGTGGGTTACCACTATAATGGGAAAAATTATACAACTGGAAATCAGATGTTTAATTTTTTGAAACCTTTGTTTAGCCAGACTCTAAACCTAAACCATTAAACAGCTTTCTCTTCTTTCCAACTGGCAGTTCTCGATGGTGATCCGAAGAAAATTTTCATTCCTGAAGTACTACTGATGCGTTAAAAATTATCACTAAATAAACTTAATTATTCTTTGACATTTTGATTGGCTTGAACTTGAGTTAAAAGCTCAATTAATAGGGATTTATCGAAAGCAGCAGCCGAGGATTTGCATAATTTCATAAATTGACAAATTGCTTTTCTGTGAATGTTTTGCATATGCAACGACAAGATAAGTGCAAATTGCAACCCATACATGAATATTCACTGCATTTTCAGAATGCCCCCATAAAGTTTTAATGGTAAGATTCTGTTTTATCCATTTGAAGAAATTATGCAAAGCTTTCCATAAAGCATTTAGAGCTATGAAATCCAGTGGTTTTGACATTTAATAAACCCACCTTTGTTGTTATTGAGCGGATAAAAAACTAACGCTGATTGTAATGATAGCTTTTGTATGGTGCTATAAAACCGGGTTATTCATCCATGAAAATATAATGAAAAATGAAATAAAAAAACATGGACAAAAAGCTAAAAGCATATTTAAATGTGGGCTTTCTTTCATTGCAGGCGTACTTAAATTCTAAAAATCAAACAGATATAAATGTATTTAAATTTTTGTCATGTACTTAGAAAAAAGAGTTAAACGCCTTGCAGGTTCGCTTCGCTCAGGCTGTCACAGTACTTGCAGCTCAGTTGTTGTCCTCATGTCAGCTCCCCCATGATTTTAAACACATGCAGTCGTTCCTTTGTGCAAGAGTTTAAAATCCAGCCGCTGCCCGTGTTTGGCTCGCCTGCGGGTCGCTTCGGGCTTCAACCGGGATTGTTTTATTGCCTTCGGCAGATAGGCGGTTTCGTTTGTCCGTTTCACTTCACAAATATGCCGCAGCCCAATTTCATGCTTCAATTTACCTGCTGCAACACCCTCGCTCCACTCGCAGACGGCTCGCAAGCTTGAACCCGGACCGCAACCCATTACGCAAAGCTCCATTCATTGCAGCCGGGTTCAGCCGTAAGATAAAAACATAACTGAATCTCTTTATAAGATAAATGCAACTGTTTAACTTTTAATTTCTTAAAGAACTTTTTTTCTGAACTCAGGCTTGAATAATCAAATAGTTAATAGTACTTTACTTGTTTTTATTCGTTTATTTTGTATTTTCATCAGTTCTAAAACTTAAACATTTCTGAAACTATGCCTCTAAAAGAGCTACTAAATCAAAACAGAATCATGCAATTATGGGGTGCAGAAAACCTCCGGGTACCTGAAATTACTATTAGTAGCTGGTGTAAGGTTAAAAGTAAGCCTATTCAAAAACTTTTATTAAGATTAAGTTCAGTTTTAAAAGTCTCCGGCCAAACAATCCATTCTTATTTATGACAACAGCGAAGAAATATACCTTTGGATTCAATGCTGCCTCATTACGTTTAAATGAGACTATTAACATTGAAAAATCAGCAAGGGAGCTTGGGTTGTCCGATTACGAAGAAATTAGCAATAAAGCAGATTTGATAGGTTATGGAAAAGCGAGGACAAATGTGCGTGAGTTTCGGGAATTAAAGAAACGCCTGGAAAAATTGACAGGGCCTCAAAAAGATATTCTGGTAAATGGCGACTTTGCCAGTCAAAAGCAGATTGCATTTTTAGGAGTTTGTAAACATTACCTGTTTATCCGGGAATTTGCAGTGGAAATTATCCGTGATAAATTCACTGTTTATGACTATCAGCTAACCGAAGGGGATTTTCTTACTTTCTTCCGAAGCAAACAGGAGTCAAACACTGAATTGGAAAGGCTTGCAAAAACCACATTCAGAAAAGCAAGACAGGTTTTATGGAAGATACTTGAACAGGCTGGGATTATTGATGATGTTGAAAGCAAAAACATACAACCCCAGATACTGGGGCGGGATGTTATTGATGCCATTGTAGAAGACAATCCCGAGTGGCTAAAAATATTTTTGTACAGCGATGCTGAAATTAAAGAAATAAGTCAATCCTATGATAAGCATTAATCACAAATTCAAGCACCTTTATAAAGTTATTTCATCAGAAGAGTTCCTGTTAAAGAAATCACTCGGCGGAGAGATACCTTTCTTTATTTCTGCGTTCAATATTGAAGACCTTACTGAAATTGACAAAGCAGTAAGAGGGCTTAAAAACAAGCTTGAAACCAATGGTATAGCAGTGCTGGAATTGAATTTATACGACATCTCAATGGAAATTTTAAAACGGGAACTGGGGCAGAATGAACTCTTTTCGCTCGAACAGGAGATGGACAAGGATGAATTTAAAGAAGCTGTGCAATCAGTACTCGACCTGAAGGGTATGCTTATGCCAGAGATAAAAAAGCGGATTGATTCGCATAATGCCAGGGTTTATTTTTTAACCGGCATAGCGCACGTGTTCCCGTTTATCCGATCTCATAATATTTTGAATAACTTGCAAAATATTGCCAAAGAAGCCCCGACTGTAATGTTTTTTCCGGGCGATTACACAGGGCGTTCACTGGAACTGTTCGGGAAGCTTAAAGACGATAACTATTACCGTGCTTTTAATATTGATAACTATAAACTTTAGACCAAAAAACGAAAACCAACCGGCAACATGAAACTCAGAGAATTATTTAGCCAGAAGATTGACCGTCCAATTGAAACAGTTATAAAGGCTGACGACCAGGAACATATTTTTCAGGAAGTGGATGAATATGTTGTAACCAAAGAGATTGCACGCAAAATTGCTGACTTTTTCGAAGCCTACAACAATTATTACGGAGCCAACGGAGTATGGATTTCCGGATTTTTTGGATCAGGTAAATCGCACCTGTTGAAAATTATATCCTATGTGCTTGAAAACAAAGAGTACAACGGGTACAAACTTGGGGAGTTATTTGCAGAGAAAATTAAAGACGATGAAATGCTCCGGGGCGATGTACTTACGGCAACCCGTATTCCCTCAGAGTCTATCCTTTTCAACATCGACCAGCAGGCACAGATTACCAGCAAAGGAGAAGAAGATGCTATTCTGAATGTCTTTTACAAAGTCTTCTACGACCATCTTGGATATTACGGATCACAGCGCCATGTTGCCGAATTTGAACGCTGGCTTGATGGTGAGAACGTATTTCGGGAATTCAGAGAAAATTTTGAAAGACAGACAGGTGAAGCCTGGTTAACCGCACGGCACAAGTATTTTGCACCCAAAGTAAAAACTGCTATTTCTGAAGTTCTTTCCGGAATTTTCAGCGAACCTGCTTCTGAATATGCCGGCATCATCGATACATTGCGTAAAGATATAGTTACATCAGTTGACGATTTTGTTACCAAAGTTGCAGCCTATCTAAAAAACAAGCCTGCAAGTTTTCGTCTCAATTTTTTCGTTGATGAAGTAGGGCAGTATATCAGCGATAACTCCAAACTGATGCTCAATCTGCAAACCATAGCCGAAACTCTTGCGTCGCGTACCAAAGGCGCTTCCTGGATTTTGGTTACTTCGCAGGAAGATATGGAAAGTGTGATTGGCGACATGAAGCAGCGGCAGCAAAATGACTTTTCCCGTATTCAGGCGCGTTTCAAACTAAAAATTCCACTCACGTCTGCCAACGTGGATGAAGTAATTGAAAAACGCCTCCTGAGCAAAAAAACGGAAGCTGAAACACTTTTAGAATCAGTGTGGAAAAAGGAACAAGCTAACCTGGAAACCCTGCTTAGTTTTACTGAACTTGGTATTCAGTTCAGGGGGTTTCGCGACGAAAAGGACTTTGCAGGTAAATACCCGTTTATCCCCTACCAGTTCGACCTTTTTCAGCAGTGCATCAGGGCACTTTCCGACCATAATGCTTTTCAGGGAAGACATGCCTCGGTAGGCGAGCGCTCCATGCTCGGTGTTTTTCAGGACGTGATAAAAGCACTTGGCGACAAGGAACAGGGACAATTAGTGAGTT
>JBEPWX010000241.1:0-5536 GCA_041642235.1 Mariniphaga sp. | reverse complement strand
AGTATTTATCTGAAAGAAGTCCCTGTGCAAGTGGTGAAAAAGGAATGCAACCAATACCTTCCTCTTCTAAAACATCAAGAAGTTCATCTTCCACCCATCGCTGAAACATAGAGTAACGAGGTTGATGAATTAAACAGGGAGTTCCCAGTTCTTTTAAAATCTTTGAAGCCTGCCTTGTCATTTCAGCAGAATAATTTGATATCCCTACGTAGAGTGCTTTTCCAGATCTTACAGCCTGATCAAGAGCCATCATCGTTTCTTCAAGTGGTGTTTCCGAATCCGGCCGATGTGAATAAAATATATCTACGTAATCAAGGCCCAGTCGTTTTAAGCTTTGGTCGAGGCTGGCAAGGATATACTTCCTGCTTCCCCATTCTCCATAGGGACCGGGCCACATTAGATATCCTGCTTTTGAAGAGATTATCAGCTCATCGCGATAACTTTTGAAGTCCTGCCTCAGGATTCTTCCAAAATTTTCTTCTGCCGAACCGGGAGGTGGTCCATAATTGTTTGCAAGATCAAAATGAGTAATCCCTAAATCGAAGGCCCGGTGTAACATTGAACGTGCATTTTCAAATACATCAACTCCTCCGAAATTGTGCCATAAACCAAGCGATACAGCTGGAAGTTTCAGGCCCCATTTACCACATCGATTGTACAACATTGAATTGTAACGGGAATCTTTTGGAGAATAATTCATATTCAATACTATTGAAGATTAATTTTAGTAATACCTGGTAATTCCGGGTAAGGTATTCATTTTTTAGCTTTATACAAAATAGATAAAAACAAAATGAATTGAAACAAAAACAGGAGTGTATATAAATTAAGGAGGAGAAAATTATTTCCTCCTCCTTGTGTGAACGGTGGGATTTGTATTATCTAATACTAACCGTTCCTATAAACTATCGATCAATTTCAACTTCAATATTATTTATGTATATCTCAGTTCTTGAACCAAATGATTCAGCACCAATTAATAACCAAAGATCACCATCATCATTTGTCATTGCTGAAATTGGAGTTTCAGTTGATACGGTTTGTTGTACAAAACCTGTATCAGTTGTATCGCTTGCGAATGAGCCGATTACAATAAGATCAGAACCATCCACTCCAGGTTCACCAACATCAATACCTATAAGTTGCAGAAAATCCAGTTCATCTGCTTCCGTTTCCGGTTCTTCTGAAACAGCACCCGCCTTAATCGTTACTGTATCATTAACAGTATCAACAAATCCCACAGTATCAGTACCTAATCCAGTAGTATCAATATCTAATCCCGTAGTATCAATTACAACATTTGGGATAAGCTCAATTGTATAACTTACATCATATCTGGTGTTTGGTTCAAGTCCTGTTACTTGTTTATTTACAAACATTAGCAGGTTATCCTCACCTGGATTTGAGGTTGAAAGTAATACTACACCATCTTCATCATCGGCAGGAGATGTTGTTGCTTCCACTTCAAAATCATACAATCCCTCATCATCAATAGGGTAACCTGCCAAACCAGCGTTCCAACCTTCATCATCTGAATCAAAATCATAATTAAGTACTACCGGCTCCCCCTCTATGGGATCATCGATTCTGTCAGTATCGTCGTCACATGAATAAAAGGCAACTGTAAGTGCCCCGAAAATCATTATCAAAATCTTTTTCATACGTGTTTTTTTTAATTCTACTTCTACTTTAAAAATATTCTCTCTAATTCTCCATTTTTTGTATTCAACTATCCCTTATTAAATTTATATGGAATAGTAAATTTGAACAAACTGTTAAGAATAACCTTGCCAAACGGAAGCAGTATTTTATTTTTTAAGGCTACATCTCTGATTTGATGTATTTTAGAGAGAATAATTGTTCGCTTTTGAATTCTGGATTTCAGATTTCCCGGTTGTGGAATTGCACATTCATTGATGACCAATTCCACAGAATAAAAAAGAGCAATTTAAAAGTGTACCACACATGCATCAGGTTTGATTACGAAGGTTGGTTATAAAGCTTCCATATCATTTATATGTGCGACTTCTGTAAAAAGCAGCTTATGTCTAACGATATCATTAAGTAGAATTTTCAGTCGGTGGTAACCTAATGGAGCTCATCTGATAAAAGCCTGCTCCGGATCATGACCGGACATTCAATGAAAAAGCCGTACAAAGGGGAAATGACAATAGTTTTAACTATAAAATAGAGGTAATTTAAAACTTAATCGATTATTCATCCAGCGATTAAAAACTGCAAGAGATCGGGTACTGACTCCTGGGCCATTGGTTGGAAAACCAGACCAACTAAGAAATAAAGCCTTGACTGATGTATATTTTTGGATAATAAAAGGATGGAATTCGTAAAGGAATAACATCCTGATGAAATTTTGTGGGTTGTACTGGATTCGAACCAGTGACCCCTACCCTGTCAAGGTAATGCTCTAAACCAACTGAGCTAACAACCCATTAATATAAAAAAAAACAAATGACACCTGCCTGCCAGCTGGTGGATATTCTGTAAACTGACGGGCAATATCTATTAAGCAGGCAGCCTTTCCATAGTCAGCGCAAAAATAAACAAAAACAGAAAGCAGACACTGAAAAGTGCCTTGAAAAGAAAATTATTTTTGCAGCTTGCTTATATATCATTAGTTTTTAGAAAAAACAGAACCGATAGCGAATTAATGCACCACCGATTCTGTTTCAGAGTATTATTTTTCAGAATATCTAAATAAAAAACTTAAGAACAAACAATATTGCCAGTATTGCCATTATCCATGAAATATCTTTTACTTTTCCGGTTAAAAGCTTCAGCATTACGAAGGCCAGCATTCCAAAAACAATACCTTCGGCGATGCTGTATGTAAGTGGCATTACAATAATAGTAATAAAGGCAGGGATAGATTCCGTAAAATCATCGAAGTTAATTTTAATGATAGGTGACATCATAAAGAAGCCAACCAGAACCAATGCTGCTGCAGTTGCTGCTCCGGGAACCATTGTAAACATGGGTGCAAAGAACAGAGCTAAAAGAAACAATACAGCTGTGGTAAGTGAAGTAAGGCCGGTTTTCCCACCTTCAGCAACTCCGGAAGCACTCTCCACATAGGTTGTAACGGTACTGGTCCCTAGCATAGCGCCGACTGTCGTCCCTATAGAATCGGCAAATAGCGCTTGTTTGGCCCGGGGAACACGACCTTCCTTATCCAGCATTCCTGCTTTTGAAGAAACACCTACCAACGTACCCACAGTATCGAACATATCAACAAAGAGGAAAGTGAACAGCACGATCAGCATATCGATGGTAAAAATCTGCGAGAAGTCGAATTGGAACATAATGGGTGCCAGCGATGGAGGCGTATCTATCAGATTTCCTTCCGGGACCTGGGTAACGCCAAAAGGTATGCCGGCAACAGTAGCTGTAAAAATACCAATCAGTAGTGCTCCTCTGATTTTCAACGCCAGTAGAACAGCAGTTAATACAATACCTCCAATAGCAACCAAAACAGCAGGGGACCCCATGTCTCCCAACCCTACCAGTGTTGCCGGATTGTCGATAATAATACCTGCATTCTGTAAACCGATGAATGCAATAAAAAAGCCTATACCTACTGATATGGCATGTTTTAATGTTAACGGGATTGCATTTACGATAAGCTCGCGAATATTAAAAGCAGTAAGCAGAAGAAACAGGATACCTTCAAGTAAGACTGCTGTAAGAGCAAACTGCCAACTATATCCCATACCCAATACAACTGTGAAGGCAAAGAATGCATTCAACCCCATTCCGGGAGCCAGTGCAAACGGAAGTTTGGCAACCAGTGCCATAACCAGAGTAGCCACAAATGCCGAGAGAGCAGTTGCTGTAAACAGGGCATTTTTATCCATCCCTGTTGCACTTAATATATCAGGATTCACTGCCAGGATATATGCCATTGTCATAAACGTGGTAAGTCCTGCCAGGATTTCGGTTTTTACCGAGGTGTTATTTTCTGTAAGTTTAAAAAACTTATCCAACATGATTCAGGTTTTTAGAAGGTATATTTTACACCAAGAGTTGGCATTACTTTAAATTCATCAGCTACAAAGTTATTGCTTAATTCAATTTCGGTACCCAATGATAAGTTTGTAGTGACATTAAACCACAATTGCGGTTCAGAAAGGAAACGAAAATCTGTATTTTCTTTTTGATTTCCCTGAGCATCAAACCAAACAGCCATTTCTTCTTTCCAGAAATCAGCAAATCCTGTAAATGTTAATTTTCCATTCAGCATTAGAATGGTCCATACTCCTGTTAACTGAAAGGAAGCATCTTCTTTTCCCTGAATGTATTTGTAGTTGGTTTGAAACGTAAAAATTTTTGAAAAATCAGCAGAGGCCCAGGTACGTTCAAGACCTGCCATCCAAACGTTTTCAATTGGGTAGTATTTATTATCAGTTAGAGCAAATACTCCACCATTGTATTCAACCCTGGGCATAATCTTTTGGGTCTCATTCCATTTAAAAGCCCGGGCAATTTCCCAGTAAGCCAGCGAAATTCCGTTATCAACACCTCGGGTTTTAGCACTGTAGTCCATGTCAATAAAAAAGAAAGTGCTCCCCCAACTGTCAGGTCTAAACATCTCAACGGTAGTAGTAAAAAATCCTCTTCCTTCGCCCATATCATAATGGAGTTGAACATTTTGTGCTTTTACAGAAACCAGGGTGGTAACAAAAACGAATAACAGTAAAAAACGTTTCATAATTTGGTATTTTGATTTATTGGCGCAAAAATAGGGAAAGTTCTTAATCGTAAATGGAAATTGGAAATCAAATGTTTCTCTTTTATAATTTCTTTATAAATAAAAGAATGAATTTAATTCGGCAGAAGAATAAATATCCCGGTAATAGCACTACCAGGGGTCTCTTTTCATCGGGAAGATAAATAAATAGGAGTCATTTACTAAAAATTTACCAAATCAACTTTTCAGCAAAATTCCCGCAGTGCTTCATTTAAAAAACCATTTGCTTTATAAAGCTTCCTGTACACATCGACAGCCTCTTCCGGAAAATTTCCATTAATTAATGATTCATCGGCTACCGGAGCAGAAAATGCAAAAGATTTATAACGGAGTAATTCTATGTATTCATGATCTTTCGGAAAACCTTTGGGAGCAGTTTTTAGTTTGTCGTTGTACATATCAGGTATTGCCGATTTAAAATCGGAATCGTTGATAATATCTGAAAATTCATGCCCTGCTGTGGCTATATGAGTACGGACAGCTTTTAGAAGTGCTGCTGCTGGCATATAAAGGCCTCCACCAACAAAACTATTTCCTGGTTCAATATGAAAATAATATCCCGGACATTCACTTTTACGACCTCCTTTTGCTATAAAGCTTCCAAAATTTGTTTTATAGGGTCGTTTATCATTTGAAAACCTGACATCCCGGAAGATACGAAACATGCAATCCCTGGAATCAATTAATGGAATGCTGTGATCAAACTTTCTGATTTCATTTATGAGAACATCGGTCATAAAAAGTACTTTTTGCCGGCTTTCTACATACCAT
>JBEPWX010000240.1:0-5538 GCA_041642235.1 Mariniphaga sp. | reverse complement strand
ACCTGATAAGTTTTACGGATGAAGATTTTATTAATTTCCTGAAAGGATATTTACGGCCAAAAACAAGTCAGTTGCTTTTTGAGGAGGGGAAATGAATAAACGAAAGTACTATTACCTTATAGCAGGCTTGCCTGATATCATTCCTGATGATAAAAAATTAACTTTTTCATCGGTTCAGTTGCGTAATCATTTGCATGAGAATCTTCATCCTTCAGATTTTGAACTTGTAAATTTGCTTTATCTCCAGTGGGATCATGTAAATCTGTTAAAGCTGTTATACAAAGAGATGTTTGAGTTGGACGAAAGGGGTAGTTATTCGATTAATACTTTAGAACAGCTTGCCGATAGAAAGCAGTTTGAAATGCTTGACCTTGACTCTTTTCCAGAATACCTGGTGCAATTTTTAGAAATGTACCATGATGATGAAGAAGATTTTCCGAAATCCGAAGCAATTAAAAACCTTACCACAGGTTGGTATGATTTGCTGCTTTCTTCTGATAATCAATTCGTCAGGGAATATGCTTCCTATAGGCAAAATATGGCAAACGTCATGCTGGCATTAAATGGGCGCAAACATAATATTCCCTTTGAAGATGCGCTGGTAGGAGACGATGAGGTAACTTTTGCACTAAAAAAAAGCAGGTCACGTGATTTTGGCTTATCGAACGAGATTAATGACATTGAGAACATTATTCAGATTTTTGAAATTGATAATATTCTTGATCGTGAACTGAGGCTCGATAGCCATTTTTGGCATTTTCTCGATGAAAGTACCTTTTTCAATTACTTTACCATTGAAAGAATTTTGGCATTTGTTCAGAAACTTTTTATAGCAGAACGCTGGTACAGGCTTGACAAAGAAAAAGGACAACAAATATTTAATCAACTATTGGATGAATTACAATCAAATTTTGAATTTCCTGAAGAATTCGCAATAACTTATGGAAAAAGAAAATAGAACAACAGGTAAGGTGGTTGGTATTGTGGCCAACCTTGTAATGGTAGAAGTTGATGGTCCGGTTTCACAAAATGAAATCTGTTTTATCACGCTGAAAGAAGAAAGCCTTATGGCTGAAGTGATAAAAGTAATGGGTAAAATTGCTTATGTACAGGTTTTTGAAAGTACACGCGGATTATCACCCGGTTCAAAAGTAGAGTTTCAGGGACACATGCTTGAGGTAACATTAGGTCCCGGGATCCTCTCACGTAATTACGATGGGCTACAGAATGACCTTGATAAAATGGAAGGTATTTTCCTGAAACGTGGAGAATATACAGATCCGTTGAACAGGGAAAAGAAGTGGAGTTTTAAGCCACTGGTAAAGCCAGGTGATGAAGTAAAAGCCGGTGATTGGCTTGGGGAAGTGAACGAAAACGACCAGCCGCATAAAATTATGGTGCCCTTTAAAATGAAGGGAACCTATCAAATAAAAGAAATTGCTGGCGAAGGGAATTATACAGTTGACCATAATATTGCAATGGTTGTCAATGGTGATGGAACTGAGACTGCACTTACCATGGTTCAAAAATGGCCGGTAAAAATTGCAATCGGTGATTTTAAGGAAAAGCCCCGTCCTTTTAAGCTGCTGGAAACAGGTGTGCGATGCATGGATACGCTAAACCCTATTACAGAAGGAGGAACAGGTTTTATTCCCGGACCATTTGGAACGGGTAAAACCGTGTTGCAACATGCCATTTCCAAGCAAGCCGAAGCCGATATTGTTATCATTGCCGCCTGTGGTGAACGTGCCAATGAAGTAGTGGAAGTCTTTACTGAATTTCCTGAACTTGAGGATCCACGTACCGGTAAGAAACTTATTGAACGTACCATTATTATTGCAAATACATCGAATATGCCAGTGGCTGCCAGGGAAGCATCGGTTTATACAGCCATGACTATTGCTGAATACTACCGGGCCATGGGATTAAAAGTACTGCTGATGGCCGATTCTACATCCCGCTGGGCACAGGCACTGCGTGAGATGTCAAACCGCCTGGAAGAGCTTCCGGGACCTGATGCTTTCCCAATGGATTTGTCAGCTATTATTTCGAATTTCTACTCGCGTGCAGGTTTCGTCTACCTTAAAAACGGGAAGTCAGGTTCAATCACCTTTATCGGAACCGTTTCTCCGGCAGGAGGAAATCTTAAAGAACCGGTAACAGAAAGTACGCGAAAAGCTGCCCGTTGTTTTTACGGACTTAGTCAGGCACGCGCCGACAGTAAAAGGTATCCTGCAATTGACCCCATCGACAGTTATTCAAAATATCTTGAGTACCCGGAAGTTCAGGATAATCTTTCTAAAAATGTGGGAGAAACATGGCTCAATGAAGTGCTTAAAGCAAAAGACATATTATTACGGGGAAAAGAGGCTATGGAGCAAATTAATATACTGGGTGATGATGGAGTACCCATTGCTTTTCATGAAACTTTTTGGAAATCGGAACTAATTGACTTTGTAATTCTACAACAGGATGCTTTTGACAAAATTGATTCTTCTACACCAATGAAGCGGCAACAATATATGTTATCGAGGGTGCTGAATATAGTGGATTCAAAATTTGTGTTTGGACACTTTGAAGATGTAAGTACATTTTTTAAAGAAGTAATAAACGAATTCAAACAAATGAATTATACCGAATTTGAATCTGAAGACTTCAGGAAGCATGAAAAGGCACTGGAAGATATTTTAAAGAAACAGGCTAATTAATTTTTATACAAAAATCATTAACAAGAAAAAGAAAGATTATGGAAAGCCAGGCATTTCAGAAGATATATACGAAGTTGGCAAATATTACAAAAGCTACTGTTACTTTAAAGGCAAGCGGTGTTGGTTATGATGAAATAGCTTCAGTTGACGGCAAACTGGCACAGGTGGTTAAAATTACAGGAGACGATATTACTCTTCAGATTTTTGAAGGTACTGAGGGAATCCCTACCAATGCAGAAGTTTCTTTTTTAGGAAGGCCACCGCAATTGACAGTAAGCGATGAATTGGCAGGCCGGTTCTTCAATGCATTCGGTAATCCTATCGATGGCGGACCTGAAATTCAGGGTGAAGTTCGCGATATTGGTAGTCCTTCAGTAAATCCGGTAAGGCGTAAGCAGCCTTCCAATCTTATTGCCACAGGTATTGCAGGTATAGATCTGAACAATACTCTGGTGTCGGGTCAGAAAATACCTTTTTTTGCTGACCCTGATCAACCATATAACCAGGTTATGGCCATGGTGGCATTAAGAGCAAAAACTGATAAGATTATCCTTGGAGGGATGGGGCTTACAAACGATGATTATCTTTATTTTAAGAATGTATTTGATAATGCAGGGGCACTCGATAGGATTATCAGCTTTGTTAATACTACAGAGAATCCACCTGTAGAGCGGCTGTTGGTCCCGGATATGGCCCTTACAGCTGCCGAATATTTTGCAGTTGATAAAAATGAAAGTGTATTGGTACTGCTTACCGATATGACATTGTATGCCGATGCTTTAAGTATAGTATCGAACCGTATGGACCAGATTCCTTCTAAAGACAGTATGCCTGGATCACTATATTCCGATTTGGCACGCATATATGAAAAAGCGGTACAGTTTCCTTCAGGAGGTTCTATTACTATTATTGCGGTTACAACCTTATCGGGAGGTGATATTACCCATGCTATTCCCGATAATACAGGTTATATAACAGAAGGGCAGCTCTTCCTTCGTCGTGATACAGAAATCGGAAAAGTAATTATTGATCCGTTCCGTTCTCTCTCACGTTTGAAACAGTTGGTAATTGGGAAACAAACCCGGGAAGATCATCCCCAGGTAATGAATACTGCCATACGGTTATATGCCGATGCAGCCAATGCACGTACCAAATTGGAGAATGGTTTTGATCTTACGGATTATGATGAACGTACACTTAATTTTGCTAAAGAATACTCTGAAAGAATATTGGCAATTGATGTGAATGTGGACACTAATACCATGCTCGATATCACTTGGGAGTTGTTTGGAAAACATTTTAAAAAGGCTGAGGTTGCCATTAAGGAAAGCCTGGTTGCCAAGTTTTGGGTGCAATAATAAAGTTATTCTTTCATTTTTAGAATAGATCAATGTAGTTGCAAAATAAAAAAGAAAAAAAGTGGCCATTAGTTTTCAATATAACAAAACATCATTACAGACACTGGATAAGCAACTTAAGGTTAGAGTAAGGGCACTGCCCACACTTAAGAATAAGGAGTCGGCTTTGAGGGTGGAGGTGAAAAAGGCTAAAGACAAAGCATCGGACCTCGCTGTGCAGTATAATGAGCAAATAGAAGTATATAATAACATAGCCCGCTTATGGGGGGAATTCGACCAAAATCTGATACGAATAAGTGATGTGGAGCTTTCTTCCAAGAAAATTGCAGGGGTATTTACTCCGATACTCGAAAACATCCGTTTTGAAACCGACACCACAAATCTTTTCAATCAGCCTGTTTGGTTTGCTGAAGGTATAGCCATCATTAGAAGCGTTGCTGCAATTGCTATTGAAAGGGAGGTTTTCCTCCGGAAAATGGAATTGCTGGATTTTGCCCGAAAAAAAACTACCCAAAAGGTAAACCTATATGAAAAGGTGCAAATTCCCGGATTTCAGGATGCTATCCGGAAAATTAAACGCTTTTTGGAAGACCAGGAGAATTTATCGAAGTCGGCTCAAAAAATTATTAAAGACAGGCAGGAAAAACAGAGACAGGAGGCTGAGGTATGATAGTTCCGATGTATAAATATGCTTTTCTGGTATATCATTCCGATTACCGGAATTTCCTGAACAACATCCGGAGAATCGGGGTGGTACATATCAGTACGAAAAATAATGAACCAACTCCTCAAATGCAGGAGCTTTTCAGACAGGTGAATGAAGTGGAAAAAGCAGTCAAAAAACTGGAATCGCTTGAGCCGGAAAAAAAGGGAGAACGCCCTGATTTTGAAACAGGAGAAGAAGTGTTTCATCACCTGAAAGAGATGGAAAAAGCGATGGAACACAACCACCATCGAGCCCTGCAACTGGAAAAGGAGAAAAAACAGCTTACTCCCTGGGGTGATTTCGATTGGAATAAATTGGAAGAGCTCGAAAAAAATGGAATACAAATTAGGTTTATGGCATGTCCCATTCAAAAATACCAGCCGCAATGGGAAGAGGAATTTTACCTGCACATTGCTGGAGATTTTGAAGGTTACCGCTATTTTGTAAAAATTGAAAAATCAATTGTTGACGGACAAGTGACTGAAAAGGCTGAGATAGCCGATGCCGATGAACTGGCACTGCCAAAACGTTCACTGAGTGAGGTTGAGAAAGAGATTCTGCAGTTGAAAACTGAGGCTGATGAATTGAAATATGAACTTCATCAGATTGCCGCTTATTCAACTCCGTTATTAAAAAAATTCCTCCAAGAACTCAGACAACAGCTTTCAGAGCAAGATGCAATGCTGCAAACAATGGAAGAGGTTGAAGGAAAAGTAAAAATGCTGGAAGGCTGGGTTCCTAAAAACAAAAAAAATGAATTGGACAG
>JBEPWX010000239.1:0-5547 GCA_041642235.1 Mariniphaga sp. | reverse complement strand
TTAAATTTGAGGCAGGAACACCAAACATTACAGGTGTTGCGGCATTCGGAGCAGCTATTGACATGCTTCAGGAAATTAGTCTGGATAAAATTTCAGCCTGGGAACATAATTTGCTTGAATATGCAACCTCGAGACTCCATGAAATTAACGGATTAAGAATTTTTGGTGAAGCTCCCCAAAAATCAGGGGTCATTTCATTTCTTATTGGCGACATCCACCCTTTTGATATTGGCGCATTGCTTGACAAAATGGGAATTGCCCTGCGTACAGGACATCATTGTGCCGACCCATTGATGAAATTTTACAATATACCGGGCACAATAAGAGCATCGTTTGGAATCTATAATACACAAGATGAGATTGACCTTTTTATAGATGCATTAAAACGGGCAAAGGAGTTATTGGATTAAATCGAGCCTATTTATACTCTTAAATTTCCATTATTCTAATTAAATCGAAACATGAAGAGATACCTTCCCGATTGGTTTATTACAGGTCTGCTGCTAATGATTTTGATTGCATGGATAAAGCCCGGCATTGGCATGGATTCCGAACCGGTAAATTTAGTTTTGATTATTGATATCGGGGTGGTGCTTATATTTTTCCTCTATGGATTAAAACTCGACCCGGGAAAGTTAAAAGCAGGTATGAGTAACTGGAGAATGCATGCAGCCATCCAGCTAACAACCTTTCTTGTATTTCCATTGGTTGTATTGCCTTTTTATCCGTTCGTAAAAGATACAAATTTTGAATTGTTCTGGATGGGGATGTTCTTTTTGGCAGCATTGCCTTCCACAGTTTCATCCTCCGTGGTTATGGTTTCCATTGCCGGAGGTAATATACCCGGGGCTATTTTCAACGCCAGCATATCAGGCATGATTGGTATTTTAGTCACTCCATTCTGGATGGGGCTATTTCTTTCTGCACAAGCGGCAGGTTTCGATTTCTCAAATGTATTGATTCAGCTCATTACACAAATTATTGTACCTGTAATAGCCGGGTTGATGCTGCATCGTTATTTAATTCGTTGGATAATTCGGCATCTTCCCAAGCTGGCGGCTTTTGATAAAATAATTATCCTGCTCATTGTTTATGAATCCTTTAGCAAATCATTTATAGCAGGCATTTTTTCCGAAGTAAGCTGGATAGCACTTACCGGATTGTGCCTGGCGGTTGTTCTGCTGTTTTTCCTGATACTGAATTTTACAGGTTATCTTGCACATAAAATGCACTTTAACAGAGAAGACCGGATAACGCTCCAGTTTGCCGGAACTAAAAAATCGCTGGTGCATGGTTCAGTATTTGCCAGTGTATTATTTAGCGGTATCAGCGGTGCAGGAATATGGTTACTTCCTATTATGATATACCACAGTTTCCAGTTGTTTTACATCAGCCTGATTGCCCGTAGAATGCAAGCGGCAGGCTGAACATCTACAAATTCCAATATAATAACGAGATCCTTTCTCAACGGATCAATGAATAAATGAGACAGAAAAATTGCTTCTTCATTTTACATTTCAAACAATTTAGCGGGGATTATTTGCCTTCAATTAAAAAATTCCGACATTTGTATCCTTTAATTTGAGGAAGAAAATCATGACAATAGAAGATGTTCAAAAAGAAATAATTGAAGAATTTTCAGTCTATGACGACTGGATGGACAAATATGCATACCTGATTGATTTGGGTAATCAACTGGAAGATCTTGATCCAAAAGAAAAAACGGATCAGAATTTGATAAAGGGTTGTCAGTCGCGGGTATGGCTTGTAGCAGGAAAAAACAACGGTAAGCTCCAATTTAAAGGAGAAAGTGATGCTGTGATTGTTAAAGGTTTGGTTGCACTTCTTTTAAGAGTGGTATCGGATCGTACTCCCAAAGAGATTGTGGAGAACGAACTGCATTTTATCGATGACCTGGGTTTGAAGCAGCATCTTTCACCAACCCGTGCCAACGGGCTGTTGGCCATGGTAAAACAAATCAAGTTATATGCTGTTGCATACAACAGGTTGGAAAAAGAAGGAGGGAAATAAAAATGGACAAAAGAATAGATCAGATAATAGAAAGACTTAAAGAGGTTTTTGATCCCGAGATACCGGTGAATATATACGATTTGGGTTTGATATATAATGTTGACGTTGATGAAAAAAACATCGCAAATATTGTAATGACACTTACCGCTCCAGGTTGCCCTGTAGTGGATATTCTAATGGATGATGTTACCCAGGCAGCACGTTCGGTAGAAGGAATTGAGAATGTAAACGTAGATTTAACCTTCGACCCCCCCTGGGATAAATCAATGATGAGCGAAGAAGCCCGTCTGGAGCTGGGATTCTTTTGATAAATTATTTTAAATATTAATATTAAATCAATTTCCTTTGTTTCCGGGAATCTGATGACAATTATTTATTTTACATGTCAAATCCAGATGAAACATTGCGGAAAATAAAATTAAAAGCAACAGAACTGGGCTTTCTGGAATGTGCTGTTTTACCTGCCGATTATCTGGAAGAAGAGAAAGAACATTTCCAAAAATGGCTGGATGCAGAGATGCAGGGGGAAATGGATTACATGACACGCAACATCAATAAACGATTAGACCCTCGCCTGCTTTTTGAAAATGCAAAATCGGTTGTAGTGGTACTACAGAATTACTTCCCTCAAAAAATGCAGCAGGATCCCGAAGCGCCTGTCCTTTCGAAATATTCCTATGGAACCGATTATCATTTCATTATGAAGGATAAGCTTCGGAAATTATTCGATTACATTAAGGAAATAAACGGTCCCTGCAATGCACGTCCATTTACCGATTCGGCACCCTTGCTGGAGAGGGCCTGGGCACGCCGGGCAGGATTGGGATGGATTGGAAAAAACAGCAACCTGATTTCCACCCGGCACGGTAGTTTTTTCTTTATTGGTGAGCTGGTACTTGATGTTGAACTTCCTTACGATAACCCCAGACTGGTCAGCGATCACTGCGGAACATGTACAAGGTGCATTGATGCTTGTCCTACCAAAGCAATTGTGGCCAACCGTGTAGTAGATGCCCGCAAATGCATCTCTTATCAGACGATCGAATTAAAAGGCAATCTGGATGAAAATCTGAAGGATAATTTTAAAAATCGGGTTTTCGGTTGTGATATTTGTCAGGATGTTTGCCCTTGGAATCTTAAATCATTCCCCCATGAAGAACCCGGTTTTGAGCCTCATCCCGATTTACTGAAACTTACTAAAAAAGAATGGCATGAAATGGACAGGCACCAATTTAATAGAATATTCAAAAACTCTGCTGTAAAACGAGCTGGATTTAAAGGGCTTAGCCGAAATTTAAATAATATAAAGATTTCTTAAAATCATATTTATAACCAGGCAATTCAAGCAAATTATTTATTCCTGAATAATTCCCATTGTAAGTATTCAAATTTTTTGACATAGTATTTTGGCAGGGAAAAAGAATAATACTTGATTAAACTTCGTTTTGATAAAACTTAACATGATGACATTTCATTATTAATGTTAAAAGGTTTATTAAAGTACCAAATTCAGCGTATTTTTATTATATTCGATAAAAATCATGAACGATGAAAAAAATAATAATTCTTATCACCGTTCAGCTGTTCTTGCTAATATTGGAGCTGAATGCACAACAAATCGAAAACTGGATTAAATCAAATGAGAAAGTTCCGGTCGAAAAAATATACCTGCACACCGATCGGGACCTTTATACTACAGGAGATACCATTTGGCTGAAATCCTATATCACCGACAGCCGTTCAGGCCGTCTTATACCTGGAAGCGAAAATGTTTATCTTCAACTTACCGGGGAACAGGGAGAACCTGTTTTAGAGTTAAAATTAATGAGCATAAACGGTCAGGCTCCGGGTCATATACCTTTACCCGATACACTTCAACAAGGCAATTACCTTCTCAGTGGTTTTACCGATTACCTGATGAACTTTGGCAATGAATCGTTTTTCTACAAAACCGTTACAATTATGGAACCCTCAGGTTCACTCCGGGGAGTAATGCTTCGGAAACCGGAAGATCCTGTTGCACGTAAAATTGCTAATGTTGATTTTTTACCTGAAGGAGGTAAATTGCTTGAAGGTATATCCAACCTGGTAGCATTTAAAGCCATTGATGAAAACGGATATGGTATTGATGTAACCGGAATGGTTAAAGATGCCTCAGGGAATACTGTGGTTACCTTCGGAAGCGATTACAAAGGAATGGGGCTTTTATTTTTAACACCCGAACCAGGAAAAACTTACCATGCTGTGATAAATGAATCACCATCTTTCCATTATACCTTCGATTCGCTGGTAGTTTCAGAAGGAATAAAAATTCACCTTGTCAATCAGACCAGCCATAATCTTTTAATCAACATATCGGGAAATTCAGATTATTATCTTAATGAAACCTTGTACCTGGTTAACATGCACCGGGGTAATGTACTTTTTTACCAGCCGGTACAAATTAGAGAACAAAACCAATTGGTAAAATTCGATAGCAATATGCTTAAAGGAGGTATTAATCAGTTGATTTTGCTTGACAGCAAACTTCGTCCGGTTTCTGAACAACTTATATTTTCAGATAATATTGATTTGAATGAACTAATAATAAAACCAGATAAAGAAAAAATTGCCAGCCGATCTGAGTTGAATGTATATATTTCAGAAAATGATTCATTGAATGAAATCTCAAATCTGTCAGCGGCAGTAGTGCATGAAACTGCATATCCTGGAAACAACACATCACAAAATATTTTATCTCAACTGTTAATTTCTTCTGAACTTAAAGGTTTTATTGAAACTCCGGCTGATTATTTTTCAGATTCCATCATCAATTCAAAAACCAAACAACGACTTCTGATGCTAACCAACGGATGGAGCAACTATTTCTGGAACAATATGCCGGATATTGATACTAAATTAAAATATCAACAAAAGACAGGATTAGAACTCCAGGGTATTGCAACAAATAGCAAATCAGGCGAAGCAATAAAAAACATGGAAATTACCCTGTTGGTGGAAAAAGATCGTGAAATGGCAATACTGGAGCAAAATACCGATGATAACGGCAAATTCACTTTTTCAGGCCTGCTTTTTAACGATACAGCAAAAGTATATATCCAGGCAAAAAAGCAACGAGGGCGTAATAAGACCAACATAAACTTAATTCAGGAAGAAAGGTTGCCTATTCCTGATGCCTATCTAGAATCGCTTAATACGAATTATAATTATCCTGCAGCCTCCGATATTACCTCCTTTCTTACCATGGATGTAAAAAAGAATCAGTATGCCAGAAGAATCCGATCCACCAAACCAGAACAGAAGAAATTAAAAGAATTGACAGGTGACGGCCATTTCCGTCTTTATGAACAGGCAGATCATGTCATAGAAATTCCTAAAGGAGAAGTATCGTTTGGGAATATTATTGACTTTTTGGAAGGAAAAGTACCTGGTCTGGATATAAGTGGAGATGAAATTACTCTAAGAGGAACAAGCGGTATTTCAGGAAGTTCTTCTCCTTTATTTTTGGTGGATGGC
>JBEPWX010000238.1:0-5602 GCA_041642235.1 Mariniphaga sp. | reverse complement strand
ATGGTGGTATGGACTTCATGATGGACTGGAGACTTATCGATTGTTTGCGTAACGGAATTCCTCTCGACCAGGATGTTTACGATGCTGCACTTTGGAGCGTTGTAGTTCCTCTTAGTGAATGGTCGGTTGCCAATCGTTCCAATTCAATTGATGTACCTGATTTCACCAACGGTTCATGGAAAACCAACGAACCTGTTGACATCGCTCTGGAAAGAGGAGGAACTACAGGAGTAAAAGTTAATGCTAATGCTGAAAGCCAGCTGAAGCTATAATTGCTATCCGGAAATCCGAATCTGGTAATAATTCACAACCGGGTTCGGATTTACTATTTTAGGTATAAAAACCGGGAGGTATTCTATTAACAAAAACCAGGTTGCATAAAGCAACTGCACCATAGAAATAGGCAGGAAAAATATTTTTATGCTTAACCAACTGCACAAATTGATACCCGTAAAAAATAGCAGTAAACTGTCATTCTGCAAGAAATAGTTGTCAAACGAATACATCCATTCACCTGCTCATCAGAAGATCATTCCGCAATTAAAGAGTATATTTTTACAGTCATCGTCTGTATTCATACTTTCTTTGTATAGTCTTTATGTAGTCTTTATATATTCTATGGTCTGTTTAGGATAATGGATTTTGATTGACAAATAACCTTATTCGGGGAAGAAGCGGGCTCAGGAAAATAAAATGCAATAAAATACCGTGGCGCGAAATTATAAAAGACCGCCTATCCCGGCAGTCTTTTATTAAATTCAGCTCATTCAAAACTTTAATTATAAAGATTATGCTCTCCAGGGTCTTGTTCTGTTTACCTTAGTCAGGGTTTCATTAACAAGGTTTACATCTTCTACTATTTGAAAGTCATACATACCCACACAAATAAAATCGGCTCCCTGGTCAAAGGCATACTGGAAGCCCTCCTGAGGTTTTATTGCCCCGGCAGCCAACACTTTAAATGCTATCCAGGGTTCTTCGAGGCTGTTCATAAAATCAATGGTTTCCTGCGGTTTAAAGCAGTACATATTGTCCTTCCATTCAGCATCGGGATGAGCAGACCAATAATTATGATGATGCAAAGTTTTTACCCAGAAATCCGGTTTTATCCCTTGGGCCACACATCCTTTAATTGTTTCAATACGATGAGCACCTATACCTGCCGGTTTTCCAGCTTCCCTTATCATTTCCAACCCTTTAACAATTTCCTCATAATTACCTGCCTTAACCAGTCTGTCGGCAATTTCACCCTGGCAATAAAGGGCATCAACATCACTTGCCAGTGATTGTTTTATTCCTTCAATAAAACCATCTTTTACCCCGCAGTCCGAGATAAATTTCATTTTACCACCTGTTTCATGTCTGTATTTCATTACAATCCGTGCCAACTGTGGATTAGTGAGTATAGCATCAATTCCGCATTGTTCAGCCAGCTGCATGGTCAGCATCACTCTTTCATCGGTATGATAAGCTTTAACAAGTTTGGAAACATATATCAGATCTCTGGAATGAGCCCATCCTCCTATCAGATTTCCACCCATAATTAACCTGCATAGCTCCATATTTCCAATTTTTCCTTTTGGTGCAGGCCCTTTAAAATCACTTAAAGTAGTAAAGTTGAAACTTTTAAGAGTAGCACTTGTAGTCGCATCTGTGCCAGGGGCTAAGTATTTTTCTTCAAAACTCTCCCATTTTCTTTTTTTATATGCTGCATATGCAAAGGCTCCTAAAAAAGGAAGCCCTATCATATCTCTAAGTAACTCACGTCGTTGGAGTGAAGTTCCTTCTTTAAGAGAAGGTACTGGCGTTCTGGCTTTTTCCGCTTTCCATTTATCGATAAGTCTGTCAACACCATATGAATATGCTGTTGGTAAAATCACAAACACTACCAGGATTACCATTTCGATCAGTGTTTTATTAACCCACAAATAACTTCCTTCTGCTACTACGCCCAAAGTATATCCCGGAATTGGCGGATAAGCAACAAAGTACAGCAACAACATAAATGCACCAAAGGCAGCTGATAATCGTATAAAAATTCCAGCCATTAGAGACAAGCCGATTAAAATTAATCCCCAGGTATTTAAAAAATTTGTTATACTTAATATTTCAGAAGATGATGCAAGCATATGGAAAAAATCTGCAAATATCCATCTGGAACCTAACAGATAAAACTCCGCACTCCATCCAGGTGTAAATAGTTTTGAAACACCTTCATATAAAAAATGCCATCCTACGATTATTCTTAAAAATGTTAAGATAAAAATCAAATGCTTTTTCATCTAATTCCCTCCTTGTTTTTTTTTTATTTTTCTTAAATTTAAATTCTCTCAATATCTTATAAGTAAAGGATACTTATAAGCTGCAAAAAAAAAATAACAACTTGTTTTCGTAATAATGAGTTCCCAATTTTGATAAATTCTGTATTAAAGTTGTTATAAATATATTTGTTTCTTAATAATGCTTCTTTATTGGATTCCAATAAAAATTTCTTTACCAGCCTAATGCATAATTTTTTACTTTTATAACTGTAGATTCCGGGACTTTATTATTATGCATTTCGTCAGCCACTTCCAAAGTTGTATTAATAATAATATCTGCTTCTTTCTTAGACAGGATTAAGGGTGGTTCAATACGAATTGTTCGTTGTCCCGGACCAAAATAACCAAAATAGATTCCTTTTTCAAGGCAACGGTATGCAAATATTTTATTTGCCAGTTCATTTGAGGAAGTATTGATTTCGAGGCCTAACATTAAACCTCGTCCACGAGCTTCAATAAAAATATCAGGATATTTCTTAACTGCACCTTTCAATCCATCAAGTAAATAGTCTCCCACTGTTCGTGCATTTTCAACGATAGCATTTTTTTGAATGGTTTGAATAACTGTTAAAGCAGCAGCAGCAGAAGGACCGTGCCCTGTATAAGTAAAAATCTGTTGAGCCGGTTCAAGCGAATCGATAACATCAGCCCTTCCAATCACTGCTGAAACAGGTGCATAACCTCCGGATAATCCCTTTCCTGAAACAACCAGATCAGGGATTACCCCCTCATATTCCACAGCCCACCATTTACCAGTCCGCCCCATACCACTTTGTACTTCATCATCAATAAGCAATACATTATATTGGTGTAAAATATCAGCTAATCTTGGCAGAAATCCTTCAGGGGGAACAATTATTCCGGCATCTCCCTGTATTGGTTCAATCATTACACCCCCAACCGTTCCCCATGCCAATACAGATTCCATATCCTTTAACACCTTATCACGTTGCTTCAATGTTGTTGGAAATTCCATTTTAATAAAATGAGATGAATCCTGATAAATTCCTGTTTTTAATGCACCGAAACCAGAAGCTTGCTGAGACAATCCTGTTGAACCATGATATGCATTATTGAAAGAAATCAGGCCCATTTTTCCACTATATCTCCGCATGGCTTCAATTGCCCCACCATTGGCATCCGAACCGCTTACACCCAGCATAACCTTTTTTGGAAAATTACCTGGCGTAATCTTTATTAATTCTTCTGCAAGATCCACAGTTTCCCTGTTAGGTGTATAGCCAAAAGCTGTGTTGGGTATTTTACTCGCTGAATTGTAATAGGCTTCTGCAACAATGGTATTATCGTATCCCAAAATATTTGTTGAGGCAGCTGCCAGGCAGTCGATGTATGAATTATCATCAACATCAATCATATAAACACCTCTCCCTCCAGAAGCAGCCACTCCATATAATCCTGTGTAGTTTGTTTTGCCAATACTGGTTTTGACCCGCTCAATTAATGCCATTGAATTTGGTCCGGGTGGCAGAACTTTTATATTAGGGCCATTCCCTATAAAATGTTCCTGATCGCCAAGCACTTTTTGAGCCATTGAAGGACTGGATATCCCCCCAACAGTCAATGCTGCTATTGACTTTAGAATGTTTCTTCTGGAAATATTTGTTTTCATTATTCGATAATTTAATCTCGTTTTTACAGTTTATTTCATCCTTTTAACTGTCCCTAATATAGTTATTAAAAATTTTACTGTACACCAAATTAAAATTGACAATCTATTTATTCTAATCTTTAATTTTATTAAGATTCTTTCCAATTAATATAATCGACGTAAAAGGTTGTAATTCAAATGACCCGGAAACAGCAGTTCCATCAAGATCTCGGGCTGAAGCTCCATTTAGATGATAAGTTTTAGCCGTTTTGGAGACATTGTAAAACATTTCAAGTGATTCATTTTTAGCTAAAGGAGTTCCAATAAAAGTGGAATTGATATCATGACCGATGCTGTTTTTCCATTCTTCGAAACTGTAATACTTATCCTTCCGGAAAATTCCTTCTGAAGCAAACGGATTGACATACAGATTGTTGTTAAACTGAGCATTATAATTACCAACCCTGACAAGAAGAGATCTTGGCTCATAGTCATCTGATGCAGATGTCACACAAATAATATTGTTTTTGATTATGGAAGGCTCGCCTACAAACTTATCGCAAAACACCCCATACCTGGCTGTCATAACCTTGTTATTATGTACATGGATATTTCCAACATTATGCAGCTTTATTCCAGAATCACCAGTATTTAATACTGTATTATGCTCCACAGTAACATTTTGGGCTATTTCATCAATATAAATACCTTCAGCCATGCTGCGCGATGATATGTAACCTTCGGGGTTTCCAACTGAATTTACAATAATATTATGACGGATTAATCCCCCTGAACCACTAGTATTGGTATAAATGGCACCCCCATCATCTTTATACAGGCAGCTGTTATTGAAATAATTGTAACGAATATCTGTCCCCGATCCTCTGTAAAACAATCCGTTGTAATTTGAGTTTTCAATAACATTATATTCGATGATGTTGTTTACCCCCGATATTTCAGCACCTGAACCTCCATTTGGGGCAGTAGTCCCTTTTATTCCAATTTCATTAAATACACCTGTGTTGTTTATTGTATTATTCGCAATATAGGAATCTCTGACCCACATCCATATTCCACCTCCGTTTACCCGGTCAATGGTATTGTTTATAATGGTAAGATTTGCAGAACCAGGTCTGTTTTCCTCATAAATGCCATAACTGTCGGTATTACTGATATCGTTATTGGAAATGGTGCACTTGTTTGCGGAAATCAAACGGATGCCATTTTCATCCTGTTCTTTAAATCTGAAGTTATCAATAACAACATGGCTCACATGTTGCAGAACAAAACCATCTGAATGCACAGAAGCTGTAACTTTATAATTATCTGGTGAATCATTTCCGGCTGTCCATAAATAAACTACTTTCTGTTTGTCATCATAATACCATTCTCCTGGCCGGGTAAGAAATTCCAGCTTATCCATTAAAATAAAGCCCTGCCTGACAGCCAAATTTCCATTTGGTTCAGCATCTATAGTTAACATTCCGGATGATGAAGAAGCTATTTTTCGAATCACCCCAAACCAGTACCTTGTCCTGCCATACCATGTTGCACCGGAATAATTTATTGAGGTGTCTAATCCCTTTGAACCAAAATGAGTATCATTTACAACTGTGTCAATATATAAATATCCCTGATCGGGATACCTTGCAACAGTTGCCCTTGCACCGTC
>JBEPWX010000237.1:0-5645 GCA_041642235.1 Mariniphaga sp. | reverse complement strand
AGAACTCATAAAAAATAAAAACTGGAATGAAGAATGGGAGAAAAATTATTTCAAGCCCTTGGAAATAGGAGGCGAATGTCTGGTGAGGGCACCTTTCCACAAAGAATATCCGAGATGCAGATACGAAATTATTATTGAACCCAATATGGCTTTTGGCACCGGAAATCATGAAACTACATCCATGATGATGCAGGCAATATTAAAAGAAAATATGAATGGGAAAAAAGTGCTTGACATGGGTTGCGGTACAGGAATACTGGGAATTCTTGCTTCTATGAAAGGTGCGGCCACAATAACAGCTATCGACATCGATGAATGGCCTGTAATAGGAACAACCGAAAATGCACGGTTAAACCATGTAAAAAACCTGAAGGTGCAAAAAGGTGATATAAGACTGCTGGGAGATGAAAATTTCGATATTATCCTGGCAAATATTCATAAAAATGTGCTCATGGAAGACATACCGGCATATACAAAAGTTCTTAAAAAGAATGGCAAACTTTTCGTAAGTGGATTTTACATTGAAGATTTACCCGATATCAATTCAAAAGCAGTTTCCTGCGGATTAAGATTGACGGGACATCAGGAAAAAAACAAGTGGGTGGCAGCTGGTTTTCAAGTTTAATATATTCTACCTGGTTTTGGCATTTCCCATACTTCCAGATTCCTGATATCTTCTCCATCAATTACGAATCTTACTGCAGTGCATACTTTATGAAATCCCTGGTAACCTGCTGCGCCTGGATTTATGTGAAGCAAGTCCAGTTTCCTATCATACATTACCTTAAGAATGTGGGAATGACCGCTAATAAATAAATTAGGAGGATTAATGAATATTTCAGGCTTCACATGCCGCTCATACTTTCCCGGATAACCTCCAATATGTGTCATCCATACATTTACTTTTTCGCATAAAAAATGTTGGTGTACCGGAAAGACTGTTCGTATATCTTGTCCATCAATATTTCCGTACACTCCTCTTAATTTTTTGTAATCCGACAATTTATCTGCTGTTTTAAGAGATCCAAAATCACCTGCATGCCAAATTTCATCTACATTTTCAAAAAAGTTAAATAGTCTTTCATGCAGAAAATCATGTGTATCGGATAATAAACCAATGTACTTCATATTAAAAAGATGCTTCTTCAATCTATTTTCAACTCAAAATAAATTAATTTCGCTGAACAATGACATGTAAAAATTGTGTTTAATTAAATTCAATGGCCATTAAAAATAAAATACGGTATAAAAATGAAACGAATAGTTCTCATCAGGCATGCTAAAGCTGTTCCATATGGTTATGAAGATGATTTTAACCGCGATCTGCGTGACAGTGGAATAATAGATGCACAACGAATAAGTAACGAATTAAAAAATAGGGAGATATTGCCCGACAAGATGATATCAAGCCCTGCTCTGAGAGCCCTTAAAACAGCACAGCTTTTTGCAGATACCTTTGCATTTGAGCGAAGAAATATTCGCAAAATCCAAAGTATTTATAATGGACTGACAACTGAAGAATTTGTTGATATTATTAAGACGTTGCCAGAAGAAGTAAAAACAGTCTTCTTCTTTGGTCATAATCCTGATTTTAATTACTTTGCTCAAAATCTAATAACCAGGTACTCCCAGGATATGCCCACCTGTGCAGCCATTGGAATTGATTTCGATGTAGATAGCTGGGAAAAAGTGGCACCAAGAACAGGCATTATGGCATTTAGATTAGTTCCCAAAAAACTTCAGTAATTTACCTATGGACGTCATATAGGCAACAAAAAGGAACACATGAATGCGTCATTATTTTCATAACTTTTACATTGACCTAACTACAGTTTTGAACAAAAAATCTTTCATTATCACAATTTATTTATCAATATAAAGTTGATACTTAATTGAGATTATTAGATTTGTGCCAATGATTAACAGGCTACTCGTTTCAGTATTTCTTATTGCTGCTGCAATATCAGCTTTCGCTCAAGGAAATAATGCCACACTCAGAGGAAAAATCCACGATCAGGACGGTCAACCGCTTGATATGGTAAACATTGGCCTGAGGGATTATCCACTTGGAACCAGTTCAAACCGGGAAGGAGAGTTTCTTTTACGGATACCTTCCGGAAGGGATATTGTCATTGTGTTTTCATCGTTAGGTTATAGAACTATTATCGACACAATTAATGCACGATCGGAAAGCAACATTAATCTGGAAGTAGTTATGCCAGTTGCCGACCAGGAACTCGCTGAGGTGGTAATTATTGACCAAAGAAGAAATGGAGGCAATATTACCCGTATCGATCCTCGTTTTCTTGATGCAATGCCTGATGCTGCTACAGGAGGAGTAGAAGCTCTTATCAAAACTCTGCCAGGAGTTTCTACTAATAATGAGTTAAGTTCTCAATATACTGTACGTGGTGGAAATTTTGATGAGAACCTGGTTTATGTCAATGATATTGAAATTTACCGTCCGCTGTTAATACGTGCAGGTCAACAAGAAGGTCTGAGTTTCATTAACAGTGATATGGTTTCTACTATCGACTTTTCAGCTGGTGGCTTTGATGCCCGATATGGCGACAAGATGTCCTCAGTTCTTGACATAAAATACAGAAAACCAAGCGACTTCAGAGGTTCTGGTTCTGTTAGCCTTTTGGGAGCAACAGCTCATTTCGAAGATGTATCATTAAATGGAAGGCTTGCTCATATCTCAGGAATCCGTTATAAAACGAACCGTTACATGCTGGGAGGTTTGGATGAAAAAGGAGAATATAACCCTAAGTTTCTTGATTTTCAAACTTACATTACTTACCGATTCTCCGAGAATTTTGATATATCATTTCTTGGCAATGCCTCTCAAAATCAATACCAGTTTATTCCGCAAACAAGAAGAACAACTTTCGGCACCTGGGATAAACCCTTAAATACAACAATTTACTTCCAGGGCCAGGAACTGGATGATTTTAAAACCTATCTGGGTGCAATTTCCGGCAATTATCATCCCAACCTTAATCTCAACCTGAAATTTATTCTATCGGCCTTTAGCACATCTGAACAGGAGACTTATGACATTTTAGGACAGTACTATCTTAACCAGTTAGAAAGGAATATGTCTTCTGCAGAATTTGGCGATAGTGTATTAAATCTTGGCGTTGGTACTTTCTTAAATCATGCAAGAAATTACCTCATTGCCCATGTTTATAGTTTTTCACATAAAGGAGCCTATAATTCAGACAAACATTTAATCAACTGGGGCTTTAAGTTTCAATATGAACAAGTTGAAGATAAAATTAATGAATGGATTTATCGTGACTCAACTGGGTATTCTTTACCTTATTCAGCAAATGAGGTACTTCTGTATCATGTTCTGAATGCAAAAAACAAAATTAATTCCACCAGAGTTACCGGCTATTTTCAGGATACATGGAATGTTCCGGTAAGTAGAGGGAATTTCTATCTAACAGGAGGTATACGGGCTAATTATTGGAATTTTAATGATGAATTACTGCTAAGCCCCAGAATTTCGATGAGTTATTTCCCAGAGTGGGAGAATAAGATTTCCTTCAGCCTCTCGGGAGGTATATATCATCAGTCGCCATTTTTTAAAGAATTAAAAAATAGTTCTGGAACTATAATTAACAATGTGCGGGCTCAACGCTCATACCAGGTAGTTGCAGGAGCAGATTATATTTTCACTGCGTGGGACAGACCTTTTAGATTTACTTCTGAAGCATTTTATAAATATATGGACCGCATAATCCCATATCAGGTTGACAATGTGCAAATCCGCTATCGCGGTGAGCAGCATGCTGTTGGTTATGCCTCGGGTATTGACATGAAAATTAATGGGGAATTTGTTAGCGGAGTACAATCATGGGCCAGTCTTTCATTTTTAAATACAGAAGAAGATATCATTGGCGATAATTATGGCTACATACCACGCCCTACCGACCAGCTAATGAATTTTAGCTTATTTTTTCAGGATTACCTTCCAGGAAATCCTTCCTATAAAATGCAGCTCTCAGGTTTTTATGGTACTCGTCTTCCCACATTACCTCCTCATTCAGAACAGTATCAGGAAATATTCAGGATGCCTCCATACCGACGGATAGACATGGGCATTTCTAAAGTGATTATCAGTCCCTCATCTCAGGGAAAAGGGACACTGTTCAGACAAATCAATGACATGTGGATAAGCCTTGAGGTTTTTAACCTGCTTAACATTAATAATACAATTTCCTATTTTTGGGTATCAAGTAATTCTGGTGACCAATTCGCCGTTCCAAATTATCTTACCGACAGAAAATTCAATTTGAAGCTTTCTGTTAAATTCTAAATATGAGTTACCAATTATCAGAGAAACGTATGCTTCAATCAGTTTTGGAATAATTATCTTTGTTCCATGGCTGGTTTTTTTGATCAGGATATAAAATTTTTACCAGGAGTTGGGCCTAAACGAGCTGAACTACTAGCGAAAGAACTGAAAATAAAGACATTCGGAGATCTACTTTACTATTTTCCTTTTAAATACATCGACCGGACGAAATTTTATAAAATTTCCGAAATCAATGCACAAATGCCCTATATTCAGTTAAAAGGGAGAATTCAGTCCATTGAATTAGTTGGAACAGGAAAAAAACAACGCCTCACTGTCCGGTTTTCTGATGGCACAGGAATCATCGAATTGATTTGGTTTCAAAGTGTCAAATGGCAAAAAGATAACCTGGACAGCAAAAAGGAATATATTGTTTTCGGGAAACCTTCAGAATTTAATAGCCGGATAAATATAGTTCATCCTGAAATGGAAACTGAAGAGGAAAAGCAGCTAAAGCCATCAGGGATATTTCAAGCCTTCTATGTTACTACGGAAAACATGAAAAAGAAATATCTGACTTCACGTACAATAAACAAGTTTCAGCTTACACTTATTCAGCTCGCAAAAGGAAAAATAAAAGAGACGCTCCCTGAAAGAATAATTTTAAGTTTAAAACTTGCTACTCTTGAAGATGCCCTGATAAACATTCATAAGCCTGAAAACTCTATCGATTTGCGAAATGCGCGATTCAGGTTAAAATTTGAGGAACTATTTATCATTCAGCTAAAGATTATCTCACTAAAACACCATCGCGAGAATAAATTTAAAGGATTCAGATTCGAAAAAGTAGGGTACAATTTCAACAGGTTTTATTCTGATTTTCTTCCTTTTAAACTTACCAATGCTCAAAAAAAGGTATTAAAGGAAATCAGACGTGATGTTAACCGCAATATACAAATGAACCGTCTTTTACAGGGAGATGTAGGTAGTGGAAAAACACTGGTTGCCTTAATGACAATGCTACTGTCTGCAGACAACGGATTTCAAAGCTGCCTGATGGCACCCACTGAAATACTGGCACAACAACACTATAGTTCCATATCACAATTTCTGCAGGGAATGAACATAGATGTGGGACTGCTTACAGGTTCCACTAAGCAAAGTGATAGAAAAAAAATACACGAAACTCTTGAATCGGGAAGAATGCAAATCCTTATCGGAACCCATGCATTAATTGAAGACGTAGTACTATTTAAAAATCTGGGACTTGTAGTTATTGATGAACAGCATCGGTTTGGTGTAGCACAAAGAGCCAGCCTTTGGCAAAAAAATGAGATGA
>JBEPWX010000236.1:0-5667 GCA_041642235.1 Mariniphaga sp. | reverse complement strand
AGGAATCATTTATTAACGACAATCTTCCATTTATCTCTAATTTAAAATTTCGGGCATCACATGGTATTTTGGGATATGATGCCGCAGGTGCATTTCAGTACATGTCAACGTTTAGGATCCGTTCAAATTACATTTATGACTCTGATTTAGTGTCAGGAATAAGAGCAGACGCATTACCCAATCCAAACATTACATGGGAAAAAATGCAAATTACTAATGTGGGGGTTGATTTTAACATTGGTAATTTTATTGATGGTACGGTCGACTATTTTTACAGATTAAGAAGTGATGTTCTTGGTACACGTATCAGAGATATTCCTGATGTTGTAGGTGCTACTTTGCCTCAGGAAAACTATCGTGAATTCGATAACCGAGGATGGGAGTTTTCATTGTATCATTTAAAACAATCAGGTGATTTTAAATACAAAATTGGTGGGAACATTTCTGTAAACAGAGAAAAAACAATTTATACCGATCAATCTGAATTTGCTACTATGGAAGCGTTTCGAAGAGGTAATCAGGTTGGGGAATGGACTGACAGGTTTTGGGCATATCCTACTGACGGGCTGTTTATGAACTGGGATGAGATTTATAATCTTACTTATGATATTGATGGACAAGGCAACCGTACTATTCGACCGGGAGATATTAAATATATCGATTATAATGAAGATGGAATTATAAGTGCAGACGACATGATTTTAGCTGGAAGAGGAACAATGCCCAGAATGATATTTGGATTTGAAACATCTTTTTCCTTTAAGAATTTTGATTTCGAAATGTTATGGCAAGGCGCAGGGAATTATAATTATAACCTAAGAGCCGGAGGCCGTGACTTTATCATGCCGTTTTACGCAGAAAACACACCTACTATGTTTATGTATGAAAACATGTATGTAAATGAAAATCCCTGGATGCCTGCAAATACAACTAATGCTTTATGGCCAAGATTTGGCACTGATGCTGTAAACAGAAGACATAGAAATTATAACCTGAATAATGAATTCTGGTTGACAAATGGCATATATGCAAAATTGAAAAATATTCAAATTGGATATACAATCCCAACCAGTTTTACAAAAAGATTGAATTTAAACAGTTTTAGGGTCTTTGTAGGAGGATATGATGTTTATACTCTCACAAAATATTCTTTTATTGATCCGGAAATCGATACAAGTCCAGCCAGGGCATTTGGTGATTATCATCCTTCTGTGGGTACTTATAATTTTGGTGTACAAATGAACTTCTAATTAATCTAGTTATGAAAAAAATAATATTTTTATTAATTTCAATTATTATCGTCACAGCATGTAAAGATGATATATTTGAAAGAAATCCACTCGATAAAATATCCGATACTGATGTTTGGAATAATCCTATAATGCTAAGGAGTTACTTAACAGACATTTATGACCGAATGTATTTTACAAATAAACTAGGCTCCGGAGGATTAGACCGTATGACTGATTTGGGATCCGGAGCACTTGGTAATAGCAATGCAATTACAAACGGCCTTATGTCCAGAGCAAATGATCCGATTGCTTATTGGAATTATACCCTAATAAGAGATATAAATATTTTAATTGAGCGAATTCCTGATACAGAAATAGTTGAAGCTATCAGAAGACAGATTGAAGGTGAAGCAAGGGTTTTAAGAGCCATGATTTATTTTGAAATGCAAAAGAGATATGGAGGTGTACCATTAGTTGACATACCACTTAATCCATTTGATGAGATTGATCAGAAATATACGGTTCGCAGTTCGGAAGAGGAAATTTCAGATTTTATTGATGCCGATTTAGCTATTGCTATCGATTTATTGGAAGAGAATCCAAATCCTGTCGGGCAAATAAATAAATGGACTGCGAATGCTGTTAGAGCCAGAGCCAGTTTGTGGTCTGCTTCTATTGCAAAATATGGAGCTCTTCAATTAAATGGCTTACTTGGTATTCCTGAAAACAGGGCCAATGAATTATATCAAAAGGCATCTCAGGCAGCAAATGCAGTTATCCAATCAGGACATTATTCTCTTTTTGAAAAAGTTGAGAATAAATCTGAAAATTATCGACAACTATTTGTAACTCCACAAAATGGTGAAGAAATATTTACAGTAATCTATGACGGTGTGAACAAAACTCACAATTGGGCCGCACATAATCTTCCCCAAAGTATTGCTGGAGGCAGGGGAAATGTAGATGCTTTAAGTTATGATTGGATTTTGGCGTCTGAAAACGTAGATGGTTCTCTTGATCAACCACTGCTAGGAGAAGAATACCTTTATGAAAATATGCAACAAGCATTTGAAAAAAAGGATCCAAGAATTTTTGGAACAACTTTTTTTGACGGAGATGTGTATGAAGGAATCACAATAAGGACTTATGAAGCAATTGATCCTAATCCTATACCAGATCTATCAAATATTCTTAATACCTATGGACAAGAATATAACGGTATGCCCCATGTAGCTGATAATTCAAGAGGGTTACCATATGAAGATAAGAGAACTGCAACCGGATTAATTATAAAGAAGTTTCATAAAGGAACCGGAAATGCTCCAACAGATGTTAACTGGATGGAATTTCGTTTGGCAGAGATTTATTTAATACGGGCAGAGGCTGAATTTGAATTGGGAAACAAAGAAGCGGCAGCATCTGCATTGAATATGACCCGCGCCAGGGCAGGCATTAGTCTGGTTGATGAAAATACAATTACATTACAGCATGTCCGTACTGAGCGAATATCAGAACTTATCTTTGAATTCCATCGCTGGTGGGATTTGCGCAGATGGCGGATGGCAGAAGATGTTTTAAATTTACGAGATGTGATGGGGTTGCAGATTATATATCATTATGATACTGGAAAAATATATATGCTTCCAGTTAAAGCAGAACCAATTACGCGCATTTTTTTACCACACCATTACTATAATCCGATAACTGATGTAAGAATCAATAATAATGTTGATTTAGTAGAAAATCCTGGTTATTAATTTTAAATATTGAATTTATTATGAAAAGTGCAAATTTTATAAAATCTTTATCCTTCATATCCATAATATTTTTCCTGACTTTTAGCAGTTGCAATGAGCCAATTTATGATTTTGGATATGATGGTGAGTTATCAGGTAATGTTAAAGATAATAATGGAAATCCTATTTCTGGCGATTTAAAACTTGCAACATTTGCTGTTCAGGCACAAGGTGAAAATGACCTGGTTCCAATGGTAATTAGAATCAAAGGAAATGGCACTTACGCTAATATACATCTCTATCCTCAATTATATAAAGTTAAATTAGTTGGTCCGTTTATTGAGTCACCAACGGCAGAAGTTTCTGTTGATTTAACTGGAGGAAAGGCTGTTACCCAGGATTTTCAAGTAACACCCCTTTTAACCATTCCACCTCCAAGTATAAGCGGAAGTCCAGCATCATCTTCAGTTACTGTCAATTACAGCATTACAGGAAATGGAGGAAATACGCCCGACTTAAAGGAGATTTATTGTAGTACTGTATCCTGGCCAACCAGAACAACTGGAAATGGTGCCGGTTATCGAACTGTTACCGTTGCTGTAACAGAAGATCAGGGAACGATAAATATAACTGATCTGGAGCCAAATAAAACATATTTTATTAGGGTAGGTGCAAGAGCTGCCGGACAAAACCTGTTTAATCACAGTGAACAAATTTCTTTTACAACTCCTGCTAATTAGTTAGTTTAAGGATAGCACTCAGATTTAACCTGCACCGGATTATTCCGGTGCAGGCTAGAATTGTTAAAACAAATTTTCTATTACTGAATCTAGCTTTTTATGAAAAAAACACAATTCTTATAGCGGTTTCATCTTTAAGTAAATAATATGAATAGCAGGAAGTTAATTAAGCTCATTTCCTTATGTTGTCTGCTTTTAGTCACTTATATTTTTGTGTTGTATGAACCTCAATACAATTCCTCACAAAAAGTTTTCCCTGATTCTGATTGGGAAGAAAAAACACCTGAAAGTTTAGGTATTAGGCATGAAATACTTGACAGTGCCTTAAATTATTTCAGAGAAAGCTCGGGAGGTGTTGGTACGGAAGAGATGTTCATTATAAGAAATGGCTATATCCTTTGGAAAGGTACCAATGTTGATAAAAAGCATGAGTTGTTCTCTTGCACAAAAATATTTACTTCTACAGTTATGGGGATTCTAGCAGCAGATGGAATTCTGAAGATTGAAGATTTAGCGGTAGATTATTACCCCGAATTATGTAATGGAAATAACGGACAGGAAGCATACAATAAGATAAGATTCAGAGATTTTGCGACAATGACTGCTGGCTACCAGGGAATTGTTACTGATTGTTGGGATTTACATTTAAAAAAATTGCATAATGAAAGTTTTAAGTGTACACAAAAATATATCATTCCTGGTGAGCCACAATATCCTCCCCGAACAAGGATTAGTTACAGAGATCCGAATGTTCATATGCTAGGTTATTTATTGACAAGAATTGCCGGGAAATCCTTAGAAGATGTTTTCAAAGAAGGAGTGGCTGATAAAATTGGAATGAAAAACTGGGAATGGTCGGATTATGGACACAGGAATGGCTTATTATTTAATAATCCTGCAGGTACTCCTAATAATCTTGAAGCTACCGAAATAAATATTGTTCAGGCTGGTATATGGACAACTCCCAGAGAATTTGCCCGGCTGGGACTACTTTTTTTGAACAAAGGTAACTGGAATGGTGAGCAGGTATTGGATTCCGTTTTTGCAGAACTGGCTATTTCAAACCAGGTACCGACTAAAATTCCTGCTATTGGGCTTGACCTGGCGGGTAGATATGGATTTTACTGGTGGACAAATGGTATAAGAAAAGACGGAAACAGACCATGGCCTTCTGCTCCACCAAAAACATCAACACCAATTGGAGGAGGAAGAAATTTCTGTTTTGTAATTCCCGAATGGGATATGGTTATTGTGCGAATGTCTCCAAGATGGGAAAGTCCAATCCCCAGTCCAAATGAAAATATTTGGGAAGGTTTTTTTAGCATTTTAAAAGAATCTTTTATTTAAACCTAATAAAATAGCATTTAAATACTTTTATACAATAAGACTTTAATTGAATAGCAAAAAATAATTATGAATCATAAAATTTTAATAAAAAATACAATTGTGCCAGTGCTTCGCTATAAATTGAACCTCCATTTTTTTATAATGACTCTGTTCGTTTTTTCTTTGTTTCCATATACATATGCAAAACCTAATGAACCAAGTCAACCAGTTTCGGGATTAAAAATCTACGAAAATAATCCTTTCTACTGGCAATTTAAAGGCAAGCCTATTTCATTATTAGGTGGGTCGGTCGAAGATAACCTCTATCAGATCAACAACCTGGAAGAACAACTTGATCTTTTAGCTGCTTCTGGTGGAAACTATGTAAGGAATGTTATGTCATGCCGCGACAGTGGTGATGTGTGGCCTTTTCAGCAGCTGGAATCCGGGTTGTATGATTTAAGACTTTTTGATGAAGAACACTGGCGGAGGTTTGAACATTTTTTAAAGGAAACTGCCAAAAGAGATATTATCGTTCAGATAGAAGTTTGGGCAACATTCGATTTTTACAGGGATGTTTGGGATAAAAACCCGTTCAATCCAAAGAACAATATCAATTATGACAGCAGAAGG
>JBEPWX010000235.1:0-5686 GCA_041642235.1 Mariniphaga sp. | reverse complement strand
TAAGCTGGACCCGTGAGGAGGTGGATGAAAAATTGAAAGCTATAATGCACAATATTCATAGTATGTGTGTAAAACATGGAATGGAAAAAGATGGTTTTGTACATTATGTAAGAGGAGCCAATATTGCTGGTTTCGTTAAAGTTGCAAATGCCATGATAGCTCAAGGCCTTGTTTAATTAATAAAGTTGAATTTTTAATAGATAAAATCCCGGTTGAAACAACCGGGATTTTTTTTTACGTATTAAAAAATATACAGAATAGTTGAGAGTTCATGCTTTTACTGGATAATCATTAGAAAATATATGTTGTTGATTTATTTCATGAATTTTCAGGTAGTGGGATTGATTGTTCCACATTAGAAAATTAATTTTATCAACATGTAATAAATATACACCAAAGCCGTTTTCTTTTCAAGAAGGCTGGATTATCTATTATTTTTACCATCAATTCGGTTTTGCCTTCTGATTAGAGGAGTGTACCAACACTCCTCTTTTTAGTTATTTTGGTTTGATCGAGCTGGTTTCAATCCTTTTTTAACTGCCGTTGCGGGATGTGGGATTTCATATAAAAATGATGCACAAAGGATAGTTTTAATCAATAAAGTTATACTGCTTCGTATCTGACTAAAATTTTTAAATTTGCCGGTTAAAAATACCTGATGAAATATCTTGTCTTTTCGGTACTTCTGTTTTTGCTGGGCTGCAACATTTCGATTGATTCAAATAAAAATAAAAATTATGTGCCCGATACTCCCAATCTGAATTCTGAATTGATGTCGGCGGAGGTATTGTGGTCATTTGGACGCCTGGGAAGCCCTAAGGTATCACCTGACGGGAAAACAGTGATATACACCATTACCTATTATAATATCCAGGAAAATAAACCTTATCGTGACATCTATTCTATCCCGGTATCAGGTGGTAATGCTCAAAATCTTACCAACTCTCCTGTTAATGAATTCAATGCAGTTTGGAGACCTGATGGTAAAAGAATTGGTTACCTTTCACCAGCCTCAGGAAGTATTCAGCTCTGGGAAATGAACTCTGATGGGACAGATAACCGGCAGGTGACTGACATTAAAGGGGGCATTAATGGTTTTGATTATGCTCCAGATGTTTCGAAAATATTTTATTTTAAAAATATTAAGCTCGACCAGAACATTAATGAGCTTTATCCGGATCTGCCAAAGGCAAATGCCCGTTTGGAAACCGATATTATGTACAGGCATTGGGATCAGTGGCATGATTATACCTATAGCCATATATTTGTTGCAGATTATTCTGATGGGAAAGTAGGAAAGGGTAAGGATATAATGCCGGGAGAAAAATATCATTCGCCAATGAAGCCGTTTGGTGGTAACGAGCAGGTTGCCTGGAGCCCTGATGGCAAATTGCTGGCTTATACAAAGAAACCCAAAACAGGAAAAGAATATTCACTGTCAACAAATTCAGATTTATTTATTTACCATACGGAAACTGGTGAAACAACAAATTTAACTGAAGGAATGATGGGATACGATAAAAATCCTCTGTTTTCTCCGGATGGCAGGTTTCTGGCATGGGAAAGTATGGAGCGGGAAGGATATGAAGCGGACAAGAACAGGCTGTATGTTACCAATCTTGAAACAGGTGAAAAAAATGATTATACTGCCGGTTTCGATCAGAATGTGGAAGGTTTATCGTGGGACAGTAACAGCCGGATTATTTATTTTATCAGTGACATACATGCCACTGATGAAATCTACAGGTTGGATCTTGATGACAAAAGCATTGAACGACTGACCGACGGGATTCATAATTACCAAACTGTAGAGCCTGCAGGTGATAAGCTGGTGGCACAGAAAGTTTCCATGTCACAACCTGCTGAACTTTATGTTGTTGACCCTGAAACAGGAGAAGACCAGCCGTTGACATCAGTTAATAAAGGCATTCTCGATCAGCTTACAATGGGAAAAGTGGAGGAAAGATGGATGGAAACCACCGATGGTAAACAGATGCAAACATGGGTGATTTATCCTCCTGATTTTGATCCGGAAAAGAAGTATCCGGCTTTGTTATACTGCCAGGGAGGTCCACAGGGAACTGTTAGCCAGTTTTGGTCGTACCGCTGGAATTTCCAGATGATGGCTGCCAAAGGTTATATAGTGGTGGCCCCAAACCGGCGGGGACTGCCTGGTTTCGGACAGGAGTGGAATGAACAGATTTCCAAAGATTACGGAGGTCAGAATATCAGGGACTTGCTGACTGCTATTGATGAAGTAGCCAAAGAGCCTTTTGTTGATGAAAATCGTCTGGGAGCAGTGGGCGCCAGCTATGGTGGCTTTTCAGTCTTTTTTCTTGCAGGTAACCACAACAATCGTTTCAGCGCCTTTATTGCACACGATGGCATGTTCAACTTTGAACACATGTATACCACTACTGAAGAGATGTGGTTTGTGGACTGGGAAATGGGCGGCCCTTATTGGGATAAAGATAATGCAGTAGCACAACGCTCTTACAGTTTTTCTCCTCATAATTACGTTCAAAACTGGAATACACCTATTCTGGTTATTCATGGAGAACAGGATTTTCGTGTGCCGCCCGACCAGGGAATGGCTGCTTTTAATGCTGCTGTTCTACGTGATATTCCCGCTCAGTTCCTTTATTTTCCTGAAGAAAATCATTGGGTACTGCAGGCGCAAAATGGTATTCTCTGGCAGCGTGTGTTTTTTAACTGGCTGGATAAGTGGTTAAAAGAATAGCAGTTTATAAAAATAAGATCAACCTAAATTCTTACCTTTGAAAGAAAAGGATTGTTAGTTGATAATAAAACAGAGCAGGCTTTTGGGAAAACTGCTGTTTTTGCAAGCATGATTTTTCTTATTACCGGAATCGTCATTGCAATTGCAGGTGCTTTTGTTGCAGGTGCAGTTATTTTTCTTGTTTCGGCTTTTGTTGCATTCACATACTCAGGGGTTGAACTTGATACCGAATCCCGGCAGGTAAAGCAGTACAACAAATTGTTCGGAGTAATAAAAACTGGCAGGTGGAAATCTTTTGAACCTTATATAGGTTTAACCCTGATTCCAATTTCTACCGTGGAAGTGATGGCCAGCTGGTCAAATCAAATAACATCCAGTAAAACCACCGATTATCGTATCTTTTTTGTGAACAAAGCGAAGAAACCTGCATTTGTAATAAAAAAGTGTAAGTCACGTGAAAAGGCAAAAGATAGTATTGATGAATTTTCCCTTTGGCTCAAACTCCCGGTTTATACAATCAGGAAGTAGCTAAAGGTGCAGAATGCGCTTACCCGATTGCCTTTTCCCCTCATTTCACTATTTTTGAAAAAAAATGATTTCGGTTATGCAAAAAATACATATTGGATTTTTAGGGGCGGGTGGAATTGCCCGTGCCCATGCCTATGCCCTGCAGGCGCTTAAGTTTTATTACAATGATGTTCCGGAGCTTGTGTTTGAATCGGTTGCTTCAGCACACGAAGCAAGCCGGCAAAAATTTGCTGCTGTCTATGGTTTTTCCAGAGCACAGACTGTCGAAGAATTTATTAAAAACGATGCTGTTGAAGCAGTATTTATTTTAGGACCAAATAGTGTGCATTTTGAGCATTTTAAACAGGCTGCTCAAATGACCCGTGTTAAATATATTTATCTTGAAAAGCCAGTATGCTCTTCTTTGGATGAAGAGAAGCAGATGAAGAAACTTGCGGATGAAATTAATGGAAAGATTAAAATCCAGGTAGGATATCAATACCTTCAGACTTCCTCTGTACGGGCAGCACTCAAATTTTGGAGGGAGGGCCATCTTGGAAAACCCGTTCATTTTAATCTAAAATATTATCACGGCGACTACCTTCAGTCGTCTTATCGTAAAAAGCGGGTTACCCGGTTAACACCTGCACCCGATGGTGGTGCTATGGCTGATTTAGGTTCTCACGGCATCAGCCTTTTGATGGCTTTTTTGGGCGAAAACCTTCAAATAACCGGTGCATTGCAGGGAGGCAATTTCCCCGATGTCCCAGAAGGTTCCGATCTCTTTAGTTCCATTTCAATGGTTAATCCCATTTCAGGTGCCGTAGGTAATCTGGCGGCAAGCCGGATTAGCTCAGGAACAGGAGATTTGGTTGATCTTGAATTATTTTCCGAAAATGGCGCCTTGCATTATTCCTCCAAAAATTCAGAATATTTCGAATATTACCTGGAAGGCTCAAACCAATGGGTAAAGCAAATGGTTGGCAGCAATTATGCTCCGGTTACAAGCTTTCCCTCAGTGCATGTACCACCAGGATGGTTGCGTTCCATGGTACATGCACACTACCTGTTTGTTACCGGAAACGATTCAGATACATTTTCTCCAGGCATTAACCATGGACTTGCTGTGCAGCGCATCGTTCGTGAAACGGCAGTTCATCTTGAAAAATTTAGAAAAGATTATGCATAAAAATTTTAGAAATAGCGGAATTCTGCTTCATATAACTTCTCTTCCCGGTGCAGAAGGTATTGGTACTTTAGGTGAAGAGGCCTTCCGCTTTGTTGATTTCCTTGAAAAGACAAATCAGAAAATATGGCAGATTTTGCCGCTTGGTCCTGTTGGATATGGGAATTCACCCTATCAGTGTTATTCCGCTTTTGCAGGTAACCCCCTGCTTATCGACCTGGAATATGTTGCTAAGGAAGGATTGTTGAGCATGGAAGATTTAATAGATAAACCTTCTTTTCACCTGTATCGGATAGAATATGACAAGGTGGAGGAGTGGAAATACCCTTTACTGAAAAAAGCTTTCGATAATTTTAAAAAAACCGACCGACTCATTAATGAGTACAACCGGTTTTTAGGAGAGCATATGTGGTGGCTGAAAGACTATGCGTTGTTTATGGCTGTAAAAAAACATTTTAATAGTGTTATCTGGACTGAATGGGACACGGAAATTAAATTCAGGGAAATTAGTTCGCTGGAGAAATATTCTTCTTTACTTGAAGAGGAAGTTCAATTTCGTAAGTTTATGCAGTTTCTGTTCTTCAGGCAGTGGTTTCGGTTAAAGGAATATGCACATTCAAAAAAGATACAGATATTTGGTGATGTCCCTCTTTATGTGTCGGGTGACAGTGTTGATGTTTGGGCCAATACTAAGATCTTCCGGCTCGACGATCAGTTAAACCAATTGGAGCTGGGTGGCGTTCCACCCGACTATTTCAGTGAAACCGGCCAGCTATGGGGGAATCCTGTTTTTAACTGGGAGCAGCTCGAGGAAAGGGAATTCGACTGGTGGCTGGCAAGATTGCATTTTAATCTGAGTATGTTTGATAAAGTGCGAATCGATCATTTTCGTGGCCTGGAGTCCTATTGGTCGGTACCTGCAGGAGAAAAAACAGCCATTAAAGGAGAGTGGGTGCCTGCCAAGGGATATGAACTATTGAAAATGTTTAAAAAACAGGTGGGTGGTTTATCACTTGTTGCCGAAGACCTGGGTGTGATAACAGAAGAGGTTGAACAGTTACGCGATGAATTTAAGCTGCCGGGAATGAAGGTGTTGCATTTTGCCTTTGGTTCTGATGAAACAAATCATGACCTGCCTCATAATTACCTGCCAAATTTTATTGCTTATACCGGAACACACGATAACAACACAACCCTTGGTTGGTTACGGTCACTCAAAAATGAAGAAAAAAAGATGGTGCGCCGTTATCTGG
>JBEPWX010000234.1:4010-5712 GCA_041642235.1 Mariniphaga sp. | reverse complement strand
ATTTGAGGTTAACCGGTATTTTCAGATAAACTATCTGATTTCTTTATCTACACCGCTACTGAACGATTTTTTTCCGAACGTGAAAAAGACAGTTCTACTTCACTTTGACCTTCACCCAGCAACTTTAGCATTTTAATGTGTTGCCACAAGGCTTCACCAAAGCTCTTGTTTACATAGTACGGAAGATTGTATTCTTTGGCTTTGGATTTAACAATTGAAGAAATATCCTTATAGTGTATGTGACTGATATTGGGAAACAAATGATGCTCTACCTGGTAATTCAACCCTCCAACCAGCCATGAAAAGACTTTGCTGTTGGGAGAATAATCGCAAGTTGTGTACAATTGATGCACAGCCCAGTTGTTTTCCAGTTCACCATCTCCATCCGGAACGGGGAATTCGGAAGAGGGCACTACATGAGCTGTTTGAAATATGCTGCTCAACACCAGGCCACTTGTAAAATGCATCAGCAGGAAACCGGTAAGGATCCAATACCATGAAACGGGAATCGCTAACAGGGGAATTACCAGAAATACGCTGTAATAAACAACTTTTGAGATAATTAATTCAATAAGCAACTTGTCGTACGAACGTTTGCTTATCCTTGCACCCATGTCCTTATACTTTTTAAGTCGTTTGAAATCTTTGGTGATGATCCAGGAAATGGTCATCAGACTGTATAAGAACCACGCATAGATGTGTTGATACCTGTGCATCTTTTTAAGTGGGCGATGAGGTGAAAGTCTTAAAATTCCCGGAGGTGCAATATCTTCATCATGACCTTCAATATTGGTAAACCCATGATGAAGGGTATTGTGCTGGTAACGCCAGTTGGGAGGAAATCCTCCCAGAAGATACAATGAGTTGCTAAATAAACGGTTAACCCGTTTGTTTTTAGAAAAGGAACCGTGATTTGCATCGTGCATGGTCACCATGCCCAATCCCGACATTCCCAGTCCCATTATAACCCAGCTTATTAATACAAGGGTTACTGAAGTCACCAGTCCGGAAATCATTAGAATATACGGTACGAGGTACAACATTGTCATGAAGATGGTTTTCAGATATATTTTATAGTTACCATAGGGTTGGATATTGTTTTTGTTAAAGTATTCATTTACTGAATTTCTTAAATCTGTTGTAAAATCCAGTTTTTGTTTTGAGTATTGTATTTTTTCCATTTTTCTCATTTTGATATTATTTAAAATCAATCTTCTTTGGCAGCAAAATTGTTCAAAGGATTATATATTGTGGCAATTATTACTTCAATTTTAATTTTTCGCTGTTTAATGACTTAACCCATAAATTTTCCGGAAATGATAACCATAGACTGCAAAAGTCACAGCATCAACAAACAGTTTTGGTTTATTAATTAATGTCCATGTCATGAATTTCCAGTATTCCAGTCTTCCTCTATTTAACAGGCCAAGCACAATTATTGATCTGAAGAATCCTTTAATCCGCGCTAAATTAATCTTGTTTTTACCATTTTTAACCGGATTATAGTTTAGGAGAAATTCTCTGGTGCGGTTGTAATACGGCTTTTCCTGGTATATGTTGTTTATAATGTGTCGATATCCGTCCAGCAATTTTCCATTATCCATTTTGGGAATAAAGTTCATGGTAAAATCAGTATTGCTTCCTGTTGCATCAACGGTTAAGCGGTTTTCCTGTTCCATCTGCTTATAAAGTTTTGTATGTT
>JBEPWX010000234.1:1722-4000 GCA_041642235.1 Mariniphaga sp. | reverse complement strand
TGTATGTTTGGGTGCATTGAGCAAACCTACCATTGCCGACACAATTCCGCTTTTTTGTATAAAGTCGATTTGTCGTTCGAATACCAATTCAGTATCGCTGTCGAAGCCCACAATAAAACCACCTGAAACCTGTAATCCTGCCTTCTGAATTTGCCTGACGTTCGCCAGCAGATCCCTGTTTTCATTCTGAGTTTTATGGCAGCTTTTCAGGGATTCCTCCAGCGGAGTTTCAATACCGATAAAGGTTGAAGTGAATCCAGCTTCACGCATCAGCATTAACAGACCGGCATCATCGGCCATGTTTATGGATGTCTGGGCACTGAAATTAAATGGATACCGATGCTTTTTCATCCATTCTATTATTGATGGAAGCAAATTATTTTTTATGATTTTTTTATTTCCAATAAAATTATCATTTACAATAGCCACAGTGCCTTCCCAGTTCAAACGGTGCAATGCTTCCAGTTCATTCAATACCTGTTCACTCTTCTTCATCCTTACTTTTCGTCCGAGCAATGCTGTAATTTCACAAAAGTCGCATGAAAAAGGACAGCCTCTTGATACCTGAAGATTCATGGAAGCATAAGCTTTAAGATTCAAGAGATGATAATCAGGGACAGGAGAAACTGACAAATCAGCATATTTATCCGTGCGGTAAATTCTTTTTAGCGGGTAACCCTTTTCGATATCCGACAAAAACAGGGGGAGTGTAATCTCGGCCTCGTTTAAAATAAAATGGTCAATTTCAGGATAATCCTTGTAATCTTGAGTAAACAATGGACCCCCGGCAATAACTTTGACGGAATGTTCTATACACCGGGCTAAGATTTTGGCAACAGAATCTTTTTGAACATACATACTGCTTAAAAAGACATAATCCGCCCATTTCAAATCCTCATTTTTTAGTACCTCAATATTTAAATCAATCAATTTTTTCCCCCAATCATCCGGTAACATGGCTGAGACAGTAATCAGTCCCAGAGGAGGTATTGCAGCTTTTTTGGAGATGAACTTTAAAGCATGTTTAAAACCCCAGTAGGTATCGGGATATTTAGGATATATCATTAAAATATTCATGAAATCGTTAAAGCGGTTAAAATTTATATTATTCCAGATTATCTTCCATTTGAAGAACCTGTAAAAAAGATACTTTCCGAATCAAAGTTACATTATGGTTTTACAAAAAAAAAATGAGAGGGATTAATTAAACACTTTTGGGATAAACTGCATTTTTAAAAGATGAATGCAACAATGTAGTTGTGAATGTTATTCGTCCCTATCCTTTACAGTAAGTCTTTTACAGCCATTAAATATTGTCGCGATACCGGAATGATCTCTTTGGTTTCATCAAGGGTTAACCAATAGGTATTGAAGTTTTTATTTAATTTGGCAATGTACTGCATATTGACAATGCTTGAACGGTGTGTCCGTACGAAATTGTTGAATTCCTTTAATTGAGTTTCTATGTTTTTCAGGGAATTTCTGATCATTTTCTTTTTAAATTCACCACCCTCGAGATAACCTACTTCCACATAGTTATCAGCTGATTTTATAAAGACAATTTCAGATACCAGTATTCTGATATTGTCTGAATTGTTTTCAGATTTCATCTCGATAAACCTGTTTGTGTAATTCTCTGAGAATTGTTTTATCTTATCCTGCATCAACCTGTATTCCTGTAACAGGTTTTTATATCTCCAATGCATGGAAGTAAGTGTATTTTTCAGATGTATAGTTATGGGAACACTCATACAGATGATAACAACCCGCACCACAATATTGAATGTCATTTTAGTATGGCCAACATACCGTATGTAAAAAACCAAAGCAACACTGGTTAAAGCTACCTGCGAGAAATAATAAACTGTATTTAATAAAGAATTTTCTTCTTCTTTCGTTCCAATGCCAATAAGATGGCGTTGAAAAATGATTTGTATGAGTACTTGTATAAGAAAAATAATTAAGCCAAATCCTGCAATAAACAACTGTTTGTTTTCAAATTCAAAATTCTTTGTTGGAAAGGGTTGAAAAAAAAGAATAAACAGAAACACAGAAATGCTAATTCCCAGATAAGTTTTAAAATACTTTTTTGATAAAGTAATGAATTGATTTATAGTATTATTTGGCATTATTTGCGATTTCTAACAAATTTTTTTAATATTTATAATGCATTGTAAAAGCTTTAACTGTACCTTTTTCATAAAAACAATTAAGAATGCTTAACAATTTTCCTGCAATTAAAAGATAGGCACATTAAATATTTTTATAAGCGCTAATG
>JBEPWX010000234.1:0-1712 GCA_041642235.1 Mariniphaga sp. | reverse complement strand
CCCTATAATTGGATAAATGTTACTCAAATTTAAATATTTCTGTTTAAAGATTAAGACTTATTCTGCCGAATTTTAAAAGTATAGCTATAAATCTTATACACCCCTATTATTAATGTTACTTCAAAATCCACCTCAATATTTTGCCTTAGATATGTATATTGAAATGGCACGTAAAAGATAAATTTGCATAAAAAAGTAAAAATAACCTGGTTTACACTTTTAATTGATGTGACATCAGTCAATTTTAAAATCTAAGAAAAGCGACCCAGTTTGTGAAACAAAGGAGTCGCAGGCATCATTAAAGGAATTGAACACTAATGAAAAGCTTCCCAAAGTAATGGAAACTTACTATAAAATGCTCTCAAATGTGCCTGATGCAATGCATCTTCTTGAACTATTGTTAATGCTGCAAAATCTTTACCTAAAAATTGTATAAATTTGCCGACTTGCAAATAAAATGGAGTTTTGTAGAAGGAAATTTCAGAGGGAAACATTGGATAACCAGTTAGGTATTGCTTAATAAGAAGATAGTTTTATTGGAAAACTGACTTAGTGTGTTTTTGAAATAAATGTGAGTAAAATCTGTCTGCAATTTTAAAATAGCTGCAACCATATTTTTCATGTTTAAGTTTTTGGAAACAAAGATTTCTATAAAGCTATTCAAAAAAAAAATACTTGGAGAAAAGTTTACAAATTAGTAGTCATATGATTTAATGAAGGGTAAACTAAAAGCCACAATCTGAAAGATTCCTTAAAGATATTTTTTGCAACTGAGAAACTAATGAGAGGAGAGATATACCGGTTTATTAATATTTTTCCTATAAAATTTATAATATGCAAATTACAAGAGTAAAATTATTTGTCATTCAGGCGGTTACTTTGTTGTTTTTAACAATGGGATACATGAGCTATGCACAACAGCTTTCCAATACTTTTGAGTTAAGGTATTTTACTTCTGATCCGGAAGCCAACGGTGAAACCGATTTTAAAGGAGAAACTGAATGGTTTGATACAGAAGAAAGAGTTGCTTTCCTAAAGGATTATGCCGGCTTTGCTTCCCATTTTTTTGATAATCCTGATCTAAATAAAAAAATAGTAAACGATGACGAGATCAACTATCTGGTAAAGGAGATAAAGCCACAACCCACAACGAATATCCGGAAAACAATTTATTTAAATGATTGGAAATCCTATGGATATAAAAAAGGTCAGGAAGAAAAGAAATTACAAAATTTAAAAAAATGGATGGATTTACCTGGAGCACAGATTTCCGGGGGAAAACTTGAGTTGAACCATACTGTCATCACTAAGGAAATTACCCCAATCAAGTGGCGGTTTAAACTGAAGGGTAAAATAAAACTTACTGAAGGCAGTCATGTTACGTTGCAATTAAATGATGAAGGAAAAACAGCAGTTTCAATGGATTTCGACAGCGAACAACTGAGTAACGAAGAAGTTGAACTTATTATTGAAGGGGACCTGACAGAAAAAAAATTTAATGGCTATATTGATGGGAAACTTATTAATGACTTTTCATTAATGGCTGATACATCAGTTACAGAAATTACTGCCCTATCTGTTTCTTCATCCGGAAAGAGTTTCCTTGACGATCTTTTTCTTTTCAGTCACACTCCCAGGGATAATGCAAATTACCCATATTCATCCAGTGTAGTGATCGATGAAAATTTCGAGAAAAAACCTGCTGTTGAAGG
>JBEPWX010000233.1:0-5720 GCA_041642235.1 Mariniphaga sp. | reverse complement strand
AGGAAGTACCGGTTCTGCCGGTATTTATTTTTGATACGGAAATATTAGGTAAGCTGTCTTCCAGATCGGACCCGCGGGTAACTTTTATTCACAGGCAGGTTTTGACGTTAAAGAAGGAACTTGAAAAATTGGGAAGTTCACTGAAAGTAACTTATAGCACTCCTGTCAGGGCTTTTAAAGAATTGTTAGAAGAATTCGATGTTACAACCGTTTTTGCAAATAAGGATTATGAGCCTTATTCCCGGAAACGGGATAGAGAAATAAAGGAGCTGCTTGCTACAAAAGACGCCGGGTTTTTATTATACAAGGATCATGTTATTTTTGAAGAGGATGAAATATTGAACAACAACGGTAAGCCGTATTCAGTTTTCACACCTTACAGCAGAAAATGGAAGGCGAAATATCATGAGAAACCAGTGGATTCATTCCCCTCAGAGAAATTGAAAGACAGCTTTATGAAAGTAAAATCCTTTAAGATGCCTTCATTGGAAGATATGGGTTTTAATTTGAATGATATGAAAATTCCTTCGTCTGAAATTTCCGAAGAGATTATCAGGAATTATGGAATAACGCGTGATCTGCCTTATCTTTTGGGCACTACACGACTAGGAATCCATCTGCGCTTTGGCACAATAAGTATTCGTGAGCTTACCTTAAAAGCAGCTCAATTGTCGGAGGTTTTTTTAAATGAACTGATCTGGAGGAACTTTTTCAGTACCATCTTATGGCATTTCCCCTGCGTAACGGAGCGTGCATTTAAGCCAGTATACGACAGGATTCAGTGGCGCAACAACGAGCATGAGTTTGAGCGCTGGTGCCAGGGTACTACGGGTTATCCGATGGTAGATGCCGGTATGCGTGAGTTAAACACAACAGGTTTTATGCACAACAGGGTCCGCATGATAACTGCAGGTTTTTTGGTCAAGGACCTTCTTATTGACTGGCGATGGGGGGAAGCTTATTTTGCTGATAAATTGCTTGATTATGAACTGGCATCAAACAATGGGAATTGGCAATGGGCCGCAGGGACTGGATGCGATGCTGCGCCATGGTTCCGCATTTTCAACCCTGAAATTCAAAAGAAAAAATTTGATCCCAATGCTGAATACATAAAAAGATGGGTGCCCGAATTTGAAACCTCACAATATATTAATCCAATTGTGGAGCATAAAAAGGCACGTGAACGGGCACTAGAGGTATATCAGTCGCTCCTAAAATAAAGGAAAAACAAATTTATTCTTGCAGCCATTCCAGGATTCTCTGGTTTTGAGGACCAGAAATAGGAGAGAGGAAATCGATTGGATGACCATTTTCATCAATGAGGAATTTTTGAAAATTCCAAATAACCCTGCCATCAAGTACACCATTTTCATCACTGCTGGTAAGCCACTTGTAAATAGGATGCATATTTTCTCCCTTAATGGAAATTTTTTCCATTAGAATAAAAGAAAGTTGGAATTTTTCTTTACAGTAAATTTCTATTTGTTCGTTTGTGCCTGGTTCCTGACCTCCAAAATCATTGCAAGGGAAAGCTACAATTTCGAATTCATCACCTCCGTATTCTTCATACAATTGCTGCATTTTTTTTAGTTGCGGAGAAAGGGAGCATTCAGTGGCAGTATTTACTATCAGTACCTTTTTCCCTTTTAAGGTAGCAAAATCAAAAATTTTACCGTCAATGGTGCGGGCGGTAAAGTCATGCAGAGTTTTATACTGAGCCGCTGTCGGTAAGGCTATTAATAATATATGAAGGACAATAAGTTGAATTTTTTGCATGATTCTATTATTATAAGAATGGTGAAAATTAATTAAAGTTTATAACCTGCAAAAATTTATACCGGATGGTGTTAATAAGTTTTGCAGGGAAAAAATATAGAAATGTTTATCTTTGATCGATTGGAAATGTGACCACGATAGTAATGGAAAATTTTATTGTTTCAGCACGAAAATATAGACCAGATACGTTTGACACGGTGGTTGCGCAGGCATCTATTACCACCACCTTAAAAAATGCAATAAAGAACAGACAGTTGGCTCATGCTTATTTGTTTTGTGGCCCCCGGGGGGTGGGTAAAACAACTTGCGCACGTATTTTTGCCAAAACAATTAATTGTTCTAATCTTTCGGACGAAGTGGAAGCTTGTAATAATTGCGAGTCCTGCAAAGCTTTTAATTCGAGCCGTTCCTTTAATATTCACGAATTGGATGCTGCTTCCAATAATTCAGTTGACGATATTCGCAGCCTTATTGATCAAGTGCGTATTCCACCCCAGGTCGGTAGTTATAGTGTATATATCATCGATGAGGTGCATATGCTTTCTTCTCAGGCCTTTAATGCCTTTCTTAAAACTCTGGAAGAGCCACCAAAACATGCTGTTTTTATTTTGGCTACTACTGAGAAGCATAAGATCATTCCAACTATTTTATCACGTTGCCAGATATTTGATTTTAACCGCATAGGTATAGCTGATATTGCTGATCATCTGGAGTATGTAGCAAAGAGTGAAGAGGTTGTTATTGAGTCTGAAGCCTTAAACGTAATCGCACAGAAGGCTGATGGTGCCATGCGTGATGCACTATCAATCTTTGATCAAATAGTTAGTTTTACCGGCAGGAATATTTCTTATCAGGATGTTATTGCTAACTTGAATGTATTGGATTACGATTTTTACTTTCGATTGGTAAATCATTTTATTAAAAATGAGGTTGCCGATACCTTAATGATATTTGATGAAATATTGAATCACGGTTTCGATGGGCATCATTTTATTAATGGATTAAGCAATCATTTTAGAAATCTTCTTGTATGCAAGGATCCTGTAACGGTTCAGTTGCTGGAAGTTGGAGGTGAAATAAAGGAACGTTTTAAAATTCAGGCTGCAGCCTGCGATAGTAATTTCCTTCTTGAAGCATTAGGTATAAGCAACGATTGTGATATGCAATATAAAACCAGTCAAAACAAACGGCTGCTGGTTGAACTTGCTTTGGTAAGGATAGCACAGCTTACTAAAAAAAAAAAATAACGGATTCTGATCAGGATGTTGAACCTGATGATATTTTGCTTCCAATCTTCCAAATGGAAACACAAATTACTTCAGTTAAAGCTGCTCCTGTAAAATCTGCTTCAACACCGAAACAGGAAGTCCGTAAACCAATAAAAAGGACTTCCGAGCAAATGAAAAGTCCTTCCATCAAAGATGCACTTGCAGGTAAATTTGAGGAAGAAAAGCTTTCAGCTAAAGAACAACATGAGGCTTATACCCGGGTGCAGGAGGTAAACGATTTTTCAACAGAAAGCCTTGGCCTTAAATGGAATGAATTTCTCAAACGGATAGAAGATAGACCTAATCTTCGTTCAACGCTTTCAAAAATTCCACGTTTGGAAGAGGAATACCAGCTGGTTTTGGAAATTGATAATTCGGTACAGGATGATTTAATTAATACCATTAAACCTGAACTGATTGCATGGCTTCGAAAGGAACTGAGAAATTCAAAAGTTCAGCTTATCACCAGGATTACAGAAACAGAAAAAGAAAAACTTATTTACACCGATTCAGAAAAATACCTGGAGATGCTGAAAAAAAATCCTCATATTGAATTACTGAAGCATAAATTCAAGCTCGATTTCGAATGATATTTAAGGTGCCAACCTTTTAATATCCCAGCCTTTCGAAGTTTTTTCATATAGAATCCTATCGTGTAGCCGGTTAATCCTACCTTGCCAAAATTCAATTTTTTCAGGTATAATGCGGTATCCTCCCCAAAAGGGCGGAAGCGGAACTGACTGATTATTAAATTTTATCCGTAATTCTTCAAATCGTTGTTCCAGGTGTTCCCTTGAGGGAATTTCTTCGCTTTGATTTGAAGCCCAGGCACTTATCTGACTTTCTACAGGTCTGGATTTAAAGTATTTTTCAGAAAAATCACGACTGGTTTTTTCAGCATGTCCTACAATTTTTATCTGGCGTTCAATTTTTGACCAGAAAAAATGCAGCCCTGCAACATTGTTAACTTCCAGGGATTTTGCTTTGTAGCCGTTGTAGTTGGTGAAAAAAATAAATCCTTTTTCATCAATATACTTCAGTAAAACAATACGCATATGAGGAAACCCATCTGTTCCGATAGTGCTTAATGTCATTGCAGTTGGTTCTTTCTCTCCTGATTCAATTACTTCGTTCATCCAAAGGTTGAATTGATCAAAGGGATTGACAGCTACATTTTTTCGGGTTATCCCGGAATATTTGTATTCATTTCTTAAAGAATCGAGCTTCATCTATTATTTAACAGTTTAATTATCAAAATATTTGCTCCCATAATATGAATGAACATTTTAACCATGGAAATGTTTCTAAATTAAGACTAAATGGTATTCTTTTGTTGTCTTAAAATTAAAGTCATGAAAAATTTATTGGTAATATTATTAACTGCATTGTTTGTCCCGGTATTGGCAACTGACGGGATAATAGGAATAGGAGATAAAGCTACTCTTTTGGAAATTAAAATGCTTGATGTTTCAGGTGATAAAATTTCCCTTGCTGATGCTACAAAGGAAAATGGGTTGTTGGTACTATTTTCATCAAATACATGTCCTTTTGTTTTGCAATGGGAGGGTCGCTATTCTGAAATAAAAGATTGGGCCGACCAACATGAAATTGGAATGATTGTTTTGAATTCTAATTATGGAAACCGTAATGGCGTGGATTCATATGAAGCAATGAAACAACATGCCCGTAAGAAAAATTACAACTTTTACTACGTGGTGGATGAAGGCAGTAAGATTGCAAATGCTTTGGGAGGTCAGACAACTCCTCATGCTTTTTTATTTAATAGTGATATGAAGTTGGTATATAAGGGAGCAATTGACGATAATTACAAAAGTTCGGAAGATGTAAAGCAGGCCTATTTAAAAGACGCAATTAAAAACGTATCCAGTGGAAAAGTTATAGCTGTTGCAGAAACAAAACCCCTCGGTTGCAGTATTAAACGTAAAACGAATTAATTTTTGGTGAGTAATTATAATTGTCATCCCTCACAAAAACTGTCGCTTTTTATTAATTCTGCTGAATGTGGAAAGTAACTTACTTGTTAATCAAGATATTACCAATATATTTATTACACTTGAACAACCAATTAAGGTAATATTAAAAAGGTATAAAATTAATTTTCAAAAATACCATATATTCGGATCTCCTTCATAATAACTTTGGATCAACTACGCATCATCTTCGCAAATTCGCGAGTTTAATGCGAAGTTGATGCGAAGTTAATGCGAACTTATTACAAAGTTAATTTTACTTTGAGGTAGCTCCGGTATGAACTAAATACCCGCCAGGTAATGTCGGGTAGTTCGGAATTACTGCTGTTTTAATTGTCTTAATTTTGAATTGAACGTTTAGGATAATCTTTAAATCCGGTGAATCATGGTTCGTAAATTCCCATTCATGGATGTACAACTTGAGAAATACGGACCAAATAATCCAAAGACTTCCAAGGATATTCACCTACTTAAATTTTCTATTGAATTTTTTTCGTAACTGGTTTAGTAATTGACATCTATGCTATTATTTCGGCGGAATCAGTTACTTACTTTGGGAGTTGCTGAAATGCTGCTCAAACAGTTTGTGAATAGGAAATTACATGTCAGAAAAAGTGAATGCTTTTTTCTTTTTTTCTTAATTTGACTTTGTACTTATTTTCCAAATGGTGGGAATAAACCTTCA
>JBEPWX010000232.1:0-5724 GCA_041642235.1 Mariniphaga sp. | reverse complement strand
ATTTCGTATCTGCATCTCGGATACTCTTTGTGGAAAGGTGCCCTCACCAGACATTCGCCTCCTATTTCCAAGGGCTTGAAATAATTTTTCTCCCATTCTTCATTCCAGTTTTTATTTTTTATGAGTTTTTTTACCCAACTAATTTCAACATTATCAGGTTTTGAGATTAGTAGTTTCTTCAATTCATATTCATTGAAAATACTCTCTGGAATATAAGCCTCTATTCCAGAATCAACTTCCATAAAACTTTCAAAACCGATACTTCCCAGATCCGATATTAATACATCCGAGTACCAGTTATTTGTATGTTTTATTTTTATTAATAATTTAATATAATTCATAATTGGATTCTACATAAAGAAGTTGAACGAAGAATTTTAACTAAAATAGAAAAATTTTAAGGTTTTGTTCAGGTAAAAGGAGAAATTTTGCAGAAATGAAAAACAAAGAGCCGGAACATCAAGTCCCGGCTGTTATATATTAAAAATTGCATCTTTTTTTATTAAAACCCGTTGATGATTCCGAGGAAATCTTCTGCTTTAAGGGATGCACCACCAATAAGTCCGCCATCAACATCCTTATTTGCAAACAACTCTTTTGCATTGCCTGGTTTAGCACTGCCGCCGTAAAGAATTGAAGTTGATTCTGCCACTTCTTCTCCAAATTTTTCTGAAATAATCGAACGGATAAACTCATGCATTTCCTGTGCCTGGTCAGAAGTAGCAGTTTTTCCGGTTCCAATGGCCCAAATGGGTTCATAAGCAATTACAAGTTTTTTGAAATCACTTTCAGGAAGCCTGAAAATAGTTTCTTCCAGCTGTTTTTTTACATACTGATTTTGAATATTTCCTTCACGTACCTCTAAAGGTTCCCCGCAGCAGTATATCGGTGTAAGGTCATTTTCCAAAGCAAGTGCCAGTTTTTTATTTAAAATCTCACTGTTTTCACCAAAGTATTCTCTCCTTTCTGAATGGCCTAGAATTACGTATGTTGCACCTGTCGATTTTACCATTTCGGCAGAAACCTCGCCTGTAAAGGCACCACTTGCTTCGGCTGCACAATTTTGTGCTGAAACTCCGATACGGTTGATATCTACTGATTCCACAACTTTTGTAAGATGAGTATACGGAACTCCCAAAATAATCACCACATCACCTGCAGCTTTATCTGCAACCAGCTTGTCAACTGATTTTGCCAGTTTGATTCCCTCCTGCAAATTGGTATTGCATTTCCAGTTACCTGCTACTATTTTCTTTCTCATTTTTCGATATTTAATTTTTAAATCCACTGAGTTTTACTTACAAAATTAAACCCTTTCTTCCGGAATACCGGAATTTAATTCCATCAATAATTTATCAATTAACTATTTATTGACGAATTCATTTGCAAACTGCTCTGGTGATGGTATATCATTATAATGGTATTTAGCTACTATGGTTCCTTCTTTTAAAACCACCAAACCAGGATTTGAACGAATAATAGTTTTTAAGGTAATTTCATCGGCATTAAAGAATTCATATGGAACGTTATGTTCATCGGCAAATGCTTTTGATTCATCCGGCAATGATGAAGTAAGGCCAATAAATTGCATTCCACGGTCGATAGCCCAACGTGCAAGTTTGTTAATTTTTTCCTGCGAATTTGTGTTTGATTTTTCTAAATCATATGCTATTAGCATAAACACATAATTGGTATCATAGAGGAAAAAATCCAGGATATTATCTCCTTCAGGGGTTTCTATTGTAAAATCATGAATGGGGGGCTTATATCCTTCACTTAAAAGAACAGATTCCATATCATGGAATTCCCAATTGACAGTATCCTGCCAGGGGTAGTTCTCTTCTGTGAAGTTTTCTATTTTGCCTGTATTCTTATTTCTGTAATAAAATGTATTTTCATATTCATCCTGTGGTGCATCTTCCGGTATTGTCATGGCAGACGGAATATGGGTGCCAATCTTAAAGGGACGAAAATCAAAAGGCGGAAGGTGATTGTATGAATATATAACAATAGCGGCATATGCAGCCACGGTCAAGCCAGCAAGGAATAATCCTGTTTTCTTTTCCGGCAGATTTTTCATGTTATTTCGGTAATAAAAAACGATAATTGCCATAATAAGCAAGGCCACATTTTTATAGAAAGTTTCCCAGTTTGAAATAACAAGCGCATCGCCGAAGCAACCGCAATCAGTAACCGGATTCTCGATAGCTATCCATAATGTCAAACCAGTGAAGAAAATCATAAACAATAATGCCAGCCATGAAAAAACACGCAAAAAAACATTGAAGACAAGCGCAACACCGATTGCAAACTCAGCAAACGACAACAACACCCCCAACGTAAATGCAGCGCCCTGAAGCCAGTCGAGATGCATGGCTGTGAAATAATCTGAAAATTTGTAGGCTGAACCCCATGGATCGATCCCTTTCATAAATCCAGAAAAAATAAATATCAGGCCAATTATTATTCTGGCTGCATGTTTTATAATTCTCATTAGCCGGTTTCTTCTTTAAATTTTATTTTAATCAGTGCAAAAACTGCATAATTTATTATGTCAAGATAATTAGCATCAATCCCTTCCGAAACTTGAGTCTGTCCATAATTATCTTCAATTTGTTTGGTACGTTTTAATTTCATTAATATTAAATCAGTATAGGAACTGATTCGCATTTTTCTCCAGGCTTCTCCATAATCATGATTTTTGTCCTGCATAAGCGTTTTAGCCTTCTCAAACCAATAATCATAAATTTCAAGTGTTTTTTCTTTATTAAGTTCCGATTCTGAAGGTCCCATTTCAAGTTGGATTAACCCCATAATGGCATAGTTAATGATTCCCGTAAACTCTTCACCTATTCCTTCGTTTACTTTGGAAATTCCTTTTTCCTCAATGCTTCGGATACGGCAGGCCTTAATGTATATCTGATCAGTTAGCGAGGCAGGTCTTAATATGCGCCAGGCAGTTCCATAATCATTCATTTTATCTGAAAATACCGTACGGCATATTTCCTTCACGGCATTATACTGCTGATTTGTTTTTTCCATTTTTGTTTATAAACCGGCATAAAAATAGGAAAAATTGAGTAATTTGAAGGTTTTATTATACATTTGTGATACTGTATTGTATAACATAAATCATTTGCATATGTTGATTACCCAGTCAGCGGGTAAGTTCCTAAAGAGGAAAAATTCCATCAATCTGGGTGGGAAATTAATTCATTTTTCTGAACCGTTGGTAATGGGAGTAATAAATGTAACTCCTGATTCTTTTTACGACGGTGGCAAACTAACCGATACGGATATCCTTCTCAGGTCAGTAGAAAATATGATTATCGAAGGAGCTGCCATAATTGATATTGGAGCAATGTCTACCAGGCCGGGAGCTGCTCTTATTTCTACAAAAACCGAGCTTGAGCGATTGCTGCCGGCTGTGCATGCCATCCGGGCAAATTTTCCTGAAATTCCAATTTCAGTTGATACCTTCCGTTCATGGGTGGCAGTGAGGGTTATCGAAGAAATTGGACCTATTGTGGTGAATGATATTTCGGGGGGGGCACTCGATTCAAAGATGTTTGAAACCATTGGTAAAATGGATGTTCCCTATATTTTAACACATATTCAGGGTACTCCTCAAAATATGCATGAAAATCCACATTATAACGATGTGGTAAGAGATGTTTCTCATTGGTTGAGTGATCGGGTGAAGCAACTTATCAAATTTGGGGTAAAGGATATTATTATTGATCCTGGTTTTGGTTTTGGAAAAAACAGAATGCACAACTATGAATTACTTAATCGTCTGGACTCTTTCAAAGTATTTCAATTACCCGTAATGGCTGGTCTCAGCAGAAAATCGTTGATTTGGAAATTACTCAACATAAAACCAGAAGAGGCCTTAAACGGAACAGCAGTTGTTAATACAATGGCCTTGCTTGGCGGGGCTGACATATTAAGAGTTCATGATGTAAAAGAAGCAGTGGAAGCAATTAAAATTTATAATGCCCTTAAATCAACCATTAGCTGATGCTGTTATTTATTACCATACGATTTCTTGATATATTGGATATATTATTGGTGGCACTTCTTTTATATCAGTTGTACCGCCTCATCAGAGGCACTCTTGCATTTAACATTGTAATTGGATTGTTCTCACTTTATTTGCTGTGGCTGGTAGTAAGGGCACTAAACATGCAGCTGCTCGGTTCCATAATGGGACAGTTCATAGGAGTAGGGGTATTGGCGCTTATTGTTGTTTTTCACCCTGAAATACGAAAATTTCTTGTCTTTATTGGTACAAACTATAACTTAAACCGTGTGTTTTCCCTCGATAAGCTTTTTGGAGCCAGCAAGGGAAAATCGGTTACCGGCCAACAAATTGAAGTACTTACAGAAGCCTGTTTTTCCCTGTCAAAATCAAAAACCGGTGCTCTGATTGTGATTGCACGAAACTCCCTGTTAACAGAACAAATAGGTACAGGAGAAAGACTTAATGCCAGCATCTCTTCTTCATTGTTGCGGACTATTTTCTTTAAAAATTCACCCTTACACGATGGAGCAGTAATTATAAAAGATAACCAGATTGTTGCCGCCGGCTGTATTCTGCCTTTAACCCAGCGTGATTTGGATAAGGCGCTTGGCCTCCGGCATCGTGCCGCAATTGGGATAACCGAAAACACCGATGCAATTACTATCGTGGTATCCGAAGAGCGTGGCTCAGTTTCTTTAGCTGTCGATGGAGATTTGAAACGTAGGGTTTCAAGGGAAAGTTTAGTAGAATTGCTGGATGACGCTTTGAACCAGCTTTCCTGATGCAGACACTCAAAAACAGTTGAAACAAATACTAAATGAACAGAATTTGTAAACTTTTTAATATTGAATATCCCGTAATTCAGGGGGGAATGGTTTGGTGTTCGGGGTGGCGTTTAGCTGCAGCAGTTAGCAATTGCGGAGGACTTGGTTTGATAGGTGCAGGTTCGATGTACCCCGATACCCTTGAACATCATATACGAAAAGCAAAAGAAGCAACGGGCAAAACTTTTGGAGTAAATGTGCCGCTTCTATATCCTGACGTTGAGCAGGTTATGGATATAATTTGGAAATTGAAAGTTCCGGTTGTATTTACCTCTGCCGGCAGTCCGAAAAAATGGACAGGATGGCTTAAGGAAAGAGGGATAATAGTTGTACATGTTGTATCAAGTGTTGCTTTTGCCCTAAAAAGTGAGGAAGCCGGAGTAGATGCTATAGTGGCAGAAGGTTTTGAGGCGGGAGGCCATAATGGAAGGGAAGAAACAACTACAATGACTCTGATTCCAGCCGTAAGTAATGCAACTGGTTTACCATTGCTGGCTGCTGGTGGTATTGCTTCAGGAAAGGCAATGCTGGCAGCAATGATATTGGGAGCTGAAGGTATACAAATGGGTTCGCGATTTGCTGTTTCGGAGGAATCATCAGCTCATTCCCGGTTTAAAAATCTCATCATCCAGACTGGCGAAGGAGGAACTCAGCTTTCCCTAAAAAAAATTGCCCCTGTGAGGATGGTGAAAAATCCTTTTTTTGAACTGGTTGATAAAGCCGAAAAGCAAGGGGCACCAATTGATGAGCTACTAAGTATCCTGGGTAGAGGAAGAGCAAAAAAAGGAATTTTTGAAGGTGATCTGGAAAATGGAGAACTGGAAATAGGACAGGTTTCTGCACTTATTAATGAAGTGCTTCCTGTAGATACCATCA
>JBEPWX010000231.1:0-5725 GCA_041642235.1 Mariniphaga sp. | reverse complement strand
GGTGGTAGAAACTGGTATTTGGGTGAAGATACCATGTATGGTTTTCAAATTTTTAATACTGAAGATCACTTCAATACTACATTTCCGGAGAATATTGATTATTGGACACCCGAAAATCCGAATGCAAAATACCAACGTCCCGGTGTTAAAGGGGCTTCTGGAATTGCAGGCACTCAATATACCTCAAGGAGTTTTATTCGCCTCAGGGACATATCTCTATCTTACAGCATCAGATCCGAACGTATAAATTTCATACAAAATATACAATTTATAATAAGCGGAAGAAATCTTTTAACCCTTACAAAATGGCCAGGATGGGATCCTGAAACAGGACAAGGCATTACTCGCAGCGGAAGACCTGTTATGGAAAGTTATTCATTAGGAATTGATGTAACATTTTAATTATTTAAGATTATGAACTTACAATATAAATATTTCAGGACATTTTCTTCAAAAAAAATTGCAAGAACATTTTTTATGTTCTTAATTTTTTCTTTAGTAAATTTTTCTTGCAATGAAGAGGAATTTCTAAAAACTGAACCAATTGATTTTTACAGTCCGGCTAACTCTTTTATTACAAAAGCCGACTATGAAGCAGCAGTTATGAATTTATACAGGCTCGTTAGAGATGAATTTTTTTCAAGTGATGGTCAGAATGATTTTCCCTCTGCAGCAATAACTGCTACTGACATATGCCACCCACATAAAAATCATGGCTTTACAATTGACTTATCATCACTTTTATTACCGACGAATGAGAGTTTGGTATATAATGCTCTATGGAAGCCTGCATACAGGATAATTTTCGATTCCAATGCCATAATTGAAAGAGCAAATTCCGATGAAAATGAGTTGACCGAGGAAGAAAAAATATATTTTACTGCCGAGGCAAAATTTTTCCGTGGCTACATGTATAAAATGCTGGCAAACCTTTACGGTCAGGTACCGATTGTTTTGGAGGAAACAAAATCTCCTAAACGAGATTATGTAAGTGCAACACGAATTGAGGTATATGAACAGGCAGCCAATGATTTAAAAAATGCTGCAGACAATTTGGGCGATGTTGATGAAGTTTCTGATTATAGGCTTAACCAACTTGCAGCACTTCATCTATTGTCTGAGGTGTATATTTCACTGGAAAGATGGCAGGATGCCGTTAATGCAGCATCCACAGTCATTGATCATTCAGGCACAGGCCTGATGACTGAAAGGTTCGGCACCCGGAAAGATGAAAAGGCATGGCCCACGCAAGGAAATTTTGAAACCGATGTATTCTGGGATTTGTTTCGCCAGGGAAACCAAAACCGTTCAGTTGGAAACCATGAAGCTATTTGGGTTTTACAATATGAATATAATATTCCAGGAGGAGGTCTTAGCTATGGCGGCCCTGAACTGGAAAGAAATTTCGCACCAAGGGCATGGCAGGCAAAAATAGAAAACAATGACGGTTCAACAAGCTCTCTGGTACCTTACCCTAATGCTTATGCAGCTGGCCGTAGTTCGGGCTTTTCAAGACCGACTCACTTTTTCTTTGAAACATTATGGGAAAGAAGTGGCTATGATCAGGATATTCGAAATTCACCAGCTAATATCCGCAGGGATTTCATAGTAAGAAATCCGGCCAGTGACCACAATGGAAAATGGCTTTTCAAAGATAATCTGCCTGTCAGAATGTCAAGTTTAAATGACACTACCCGCAACATGTATCCTTGGATTATGAAAACATCCACACCTGGGAGACAGCCTGCAGAAGCATTTTTAGCTGATCAGACGGTGGAGGGTAGCGTCTCATGGAGCCATGTAGCTTTCAGAGATGTTTACGCAATACGGTTAGCCGAAACTTATCTTTTAAGGGCTGAAGCATATTTAGGACTGGGACGAAAAGACTATGCAGCAGCTGATATTAATGAGATTCGTAACAGGGCTCAGGCTCCGCCTGTGGATGAGGCTGATGTGGATATCGACTACATCCTTGATGAAAGAGGCCGTGAACTTATCTTAGAAGAATTTAGACTGCTAACCCTTACAAGGCTGGGGATGCTGGTCGAAAGAACTAAAAAATACAATCCAGTAAATGGACCAAGCTATAAAGACCATCATAATTTATGGCCGATACCGTACAGTGAGATAGAAAAAAATATCGAAGGGGATTTGAAACAAAACCCGGGCTATAATTAAAGCAATTAACATCAAAAGCCTTACCCCTTAAGAAAAATCGGGTGCGGCATTTTTTGAATAACTCTTCTTAACGTAATGATTGAAGAAGAAAGATTCAACAAAGAAAATGATGAATCGAAGTCATTCTAAAAAGTAATCATATGTAAATTATTAACGTATTATGAAAAAATATTCATTTTTAAAAACTTCCATATTTTGTTTTTTTATTTTCGTTTTGGAGAACAATATTAAGGCACAGCATGATGCCCACCGAGATGCTGTGCGTGAAATTGTGCGGGGTGAATACGATACTGCTGAGGAGCGGATAGAAAAAGTAATGCAAGATCCTTCTGCAATTTGGCGCAGCCTGACCAATGCTTATGAACGTGCCGGTAGGACAGTGGAGAGCGAAGGTACAGAATATAAACGTTTTGTAATTCCCGAGAATTATTTTATGATGTCTATGCTGTCTTCCATGAAAGGCGATGCTGGTGCAGCCCTGGAACACGCAAAGGTTGCGGTTAAAGAAGGGCTCCCTTTTGAACGTCTGGTAGTCGGGCCCCGCGATGCTTTTGCCACTCTTCATCATTCCCGGGCCTTTCAGAAGTGGGCAGAAAAAGAATCGGAATTATTAATTCATGGGCCCATGCTGGGAAATGTTTCCTCCGACGGCGCTTCTTTTTGGGTGAGAACAGCGAAAGAGGCTGAAGTAAAGGTGCTGGTAAGGCCCAAAGGTTATTCAAGCCTTAAAAACAATTTATCGGCCGCATCCCGGACATCTGCCGGCAACGATTATACAACAGTTGTTCGAATCGATGGTCTACAACCGCATACTACCTATAATTACAGTCTCGAAATTGATGGAAAAAACATTATTGTAGAAGATGCTACGTTTAAAACCTATCCAGAACAGGGAACTCCTGGAAAATTCAGTATTGCATTTGGGGGAGGCGCCGGGTACGTTCCAGAGCACGAACGGATTTGGACAACTATAAAAAAAAATGATCCACTTGCTTTGCTCATGCTGGGTGATAACGTTTATATTGATGATCCTGAGCATCTAATAACAAACCGCTATTGCTACTACCGACGCCAAAGCAGGCCCGAATGGAAACAGCTTATCGCAGGCAGAGGGGTATATTCTATCTGGGACGATCACGATTTTGGAATGGATGATAGTTACGGCGGCCCCGAAATTGAGATTCCCTCATGGAAACGGCCCGTTTGGGAAGTATTTTCACAAAATTGGAATAACCCGGCCTACGGCGGAGGTAACAAGCAACCTGGTTGCTGGTATGATTTTTACATTGGCGACATCCATTTTATTATGTTGGATTGCCGGTATTACCGCGAATCGTCAGGACGACATGACCCAAGGGTGGATAACCCCTCCATGCTGGGTCCGGTGCAATTTAAATGGTTGAAAAAAACACTAAAAAATTCGCAGGGAACATTTAAAATTCTTGTTTCTTCTGTTCCCATGTCACCAGGGACCAAAGGTGAGGGGATAGGCCGCCTTGATACATGGGATGGTTATACTGAAGAGCGCGACGAAATTCACAAGTTTTTGTATGAAAACAACATTTCGGGGGTTACAGTGCTTTCTGCCGACCGACATCGCTCCGATGTGCGGCGCATACCGCGCGAAAAGGGATATGATATGTATGAATTCATGAGTTCAGTTTTAACTAATTACCATACACATCCTGTAGTAGAAACACCTGAATTGATTTTTGGCTATAATGATGATAACACTTTCGGATTGGTGCATTTTGATACAACGGCAGACGAACCTAACCTGATCTTCGAGATAGTTACAATCAATAACGAATCAATCTGGTCTATGAATTTAAAATTAAGTGATTTAAAAGACTTAAAATAACGTCTATTTAAAAAATCTGAAAAGCATAAAACATATAAAAAGGAATTACAATGAGAATAAGTTTTTTAAGTATCGTTTATTTTTTAGTGGTTTTAAGCGTGACAGTAAACAGCCAGACCTACCTGAATCAATTTCATCAAAAAAAAGCCCATAATTATGATTTGCAAGGAAACCTTCACCTCTTAAACCTTTGTGAGGAACAACCTGAAAATATTCAGCAAATCTATAAAACAGCTTTTAACAAATTAGCAACCGATTCTCACTATTCATTTGCCGATCTTATAAAGAAAAATGATTTCAGGCAACTTTGCGAAAAAAATGGAATGATTCATACGGGAGGCCCAATGCTGGGTAATATTTCTGATGAGGGTGTGAATATATGGATACGTACACTTTATCCTGCAGAGGTTGTAGTTACTATCACTGAAAATGGAACCGAAAAGAAATTCGGTCCTGTAAGTAGCACCGAGCTTTCCGATTTGACAGCCATAGTAAAAATATTTGGACTGAACCCGGGCACTAGGTATAATTATAGTGCTTTAATAGATGGAAAGCCACTGGAACTAAACAGGGAAACTTATTTTACCACTCTTCCTCCGAAGGCTCAGCCGTCAAAGACAAATATTGCCTTTGGTTCGTGCTTTCACAGATGGGGATTGTGCAATCAGCGCCTGTTGGAACAGATAAGTTCCAGACAGCCCCTGGCAATTTTGCTGAATGGCGACATTGCAGCCCAGGACAGGAACAACAACATTGCCATGCACCGGGCCGATTACCTGTTGCGCGATTTTCATACTGCCTGGAAAAAACTGGCTGCAACCATCCCGGTTTACGCTACCTGGGACGACCACGACTATTTTGATAACGATTTATACAATATACCTGAAGGTTACACTAATGAAGATAAACAGGCTGTTAGCGATATTTTCAGGATTTCGTGGAACAATCCGCCTTATGGCTCAGGCCAGGATGGCCATGGCGTGTTCTTCCGCACCCGCATAGGACCGGCTGATGTTATTATGCTTGACAACCGATACTTTCGTGAGAATGGAAATTACCTTGGAGATGAACAGATGCAATGGCTGGAAGAACAGCTGTTGGATTGTAAGGGACCTTTTATTATTCTGTCAAACGGTACTATGTTCAGCGATTTTGTATCCGATGGAAAAGATTCCTGGGGAAGATTTGATCCGGAAGGTCGTGAAAAAATATTCAATCTTATAGAAAAAAATAATATTGGAGGGGTACTGCTTATTTCAGGCGACAGGCATGGTGCCCGTGGATTTAAAATTCCACGACCTTCCGGATTTAACTTTTATGAATTTGGAGCAGCCAGCCTGGGCGGCAGGGTTGGACCTCCACCCATCAGAGCTGAATGGGATACCCAGCTTTATGGTATTTCAGGAGAATATGCTTTTGGAGAGTTTTCATTCGATACTACCCTACCCGATCCGGAAGTAACATTCCGTTTGATTCATGAAAGCGGTACCATATTTTATGAATTGACTTTGTCAAAGAGTCAGTTGACTCCATAATAATTGAAAATTAAATAAGCTATCAGAAATGAATACAAAAATTCAAACCATTGGATTCGCATCAATTTTTATGACGCTAACTTTTTCCTGCACCAATTCGGCAAAAGAAAAAGAATCTGCAAACGAAGAGCTTCCAAACATTGTTTTGCTT
>JBEPWX010000230.1:0-5742 GCA_041642235.1 Mariniphaga sp. | reverse complement strand
CAGCTCGAGGCTTTCCTGAATTTTCTCAAGAGTTTTTCTGTCAAGTTTTTCAAGTTTTTCTGCAAGTTTTTCCTGCAACAAAGCAGGAATTTTATTCATCAGTTTATCTCCTTTTGAAGTAAGTGCGATTGTTACAATACGCTTATCCCCCGATTTTGGTAACCTTGCAGCAAGCCCTTTAGCCTCCAGCCGGTTAATAATTCCGCTGATGGTACTGGCATTCAGATTCAGAAATTTTTGAATATTTCCCTGACCTGCACGAAAATTCTCAGAATCCCGCAGATAAGCAAGACAAAGCACCTGTGGAATGCTTACGCCATATTCCTTTTCAATTTTTTTTGATTCCAGATTAATTGACCGGACAATCTTCCTGATTTTTATGATAATGTCTGTTGAATCCATAACCTTCTGTAAAAATTCCTTCAAAGTAAATTCTTTTTTATAAGATTATTTCTATAAGAACTATTAATATTTACTTTATGAAAACAAAACAAAACAGCTGTTGAAAAAGATAAAACAGAATTCAGCAATAAAAAAAACAGTTACAATAGATGATTAACGCAAAGATTTAAATAAATTTGGGAAAAATTTTTTTTTATTTAGAAACCTTATAAAGCCAGTAAATGATGATGAAAAAAATGACAACCAGAACTTTAATTTTAACAGGATTTATAGTCTTAACGATTTTTGCATTTACAAGATGCAACACAGAATCTTCAAATGAAAAATTCATTGGTCTCCAGCTTTATTCTGTTCGTGATGCTATGAAACAGGATGTTGAAGGAACGATTTCACAGGTTGGGGAAATAGGTTATAATTTTGTTGAGGCAGCCGGATATGGTAATGGGCAGTTTTACGGCAAATCACCTGGAGATTTTAAAGAACTTTGCGAAAGTAACGGATTACAGGTTCTGGGTTCACATACCGGACCGAATATTCCTGATTCCGCAAATTGGGACAAAACAATGGCCTGGTGGGATGAAGCTATACAGGCCCATGCCGATGCAGGTGTAAAATGGATTGTTAAACCCTCGATGGGAAGAACAGGTTATGAAAGCCTCGATGGACTAAAAAGATACTGTGAATATTTTAATGCAGTAGGAGAAAAATGTAACGAAAAGGGTATACGCTTCGGGTATCACAACCATGCCAATGAATTCAAAACCGAATTAGAAGGCAAACCGGTTTATGATTGGATGCTTGAACTTACCGACCCGGAAAAAGTAATGTTCCAATTAGACCTTTACTGGATCGTAGAAGGAGGAAAAGACCCGGTTGATTATTTTGAACGTTACCCCGGAAGATTTGAGGTATGGCATATAAAAGACGAAGAAGAACTGGGCGCCAGCGGCAAAATGGACTTTGAAACAATGTTTTCTGAACGCGAACAATCAGGAGCAGAATATGGAGTAGTTGAAGTTGAAAAGTATAATTTTGAACCCATAGAAAGCGTGCGCCAAAGTTATGAATTCCTTCAGCAGGCTGATTATTATAATTTCTATGAATAACTAAGAAACAGGTACAAAGAAAAACCCGTGGTATAATTCCATTTTATACCATGGGTTTTTAATTTTTAATCAATTAAAACTTCCCAAACTTAAATGTCAATCCAAATTGAAGACCTCGCAGTACGTTTTGGTTCACTCCTAATATTTCAATACCAGAAGTAAAGCGATAGCTTAAAGTAGCGGCTGTGCGAAAGAATCGTGCAAGATTAAATTCCAGCTCTACAGCAGGTTCCACAATAAAAAACATATCGCTCTCTGAAGTATCATGGTAGGGAAATTCCCAATAACCAGAACCATAATTTCTTACCTGTGCAATTCCTCCCAATCCAAATAATACAGGGAAAGCAACATGAACAGGCTCCAGTCCTCCAATGATGGGTTCAACAAATATCCCTCCATACCCCCCGGCCAATGAATATTCCATCCAATTTTCATTCTGCCATTTATAGACATCCATATTATTCACAAAACCATAACCGGCCAGACCGATTGCAGTGCTGTGATTAAAAATCATGCCTAACCGGCCGCCCGAAACCAGTGCATCCTTTCCATTAATCTGAGAATATCCCAAAGAAAAAGCACCATAAAAGCCAATACTTTTCTGATCGGAAAACAAGGTCTTTATGTCGTTGCTATTCTCTTCCTGGGCGTTGGTAACAGACGCAACCCAGGCCATTAACATCAGCAGAATAATCTTCTTCATAAATTTTAGTATAAACAATTTTTAATTTAATAAATGAATAAAAAGATTCAATTAAAAAAGATACTTCACAGTAAATGCAAAATCGGGTAAAACTATTTTGAAACCATCCTGTCCAAAAACATCAAAAAACGGTTTTAACTCTACTCCGATTTTCACTGGTGCTTCATAGAATAGGTATTCAAGCCCAACAATTCCATCGATACCGGCAAGTAATGAAGAATGCACGGTATTAAGACGCTGATTATTTTCGAAGGAAACTTCATCCCAGCTTTCAAATCCAACATGGACTCCCGCACCATAAAAAAACACAAGTTGATAAGAAAAAGGGAACAAATCATATTTGTAAAATTCAGTCAGTGCATGTAATTGCAGCCCCCGGTCACGCACCGAAAGCAGTGCTTTTAAAGAATGAACATCACTGTTGTAATAACGGTATTCAATTCCTGGTGAAATCCAGCCCGCCCGAATGCCAACTGCCTGAGTGTATCCTTGTGCTGAAAGACCTTTGGCAAAAAAAACAATTAATAAAATAAACAGGAACCTTTTCATAAATGGTAAATTTGCAGCTGTAATTTACCTAATTTTTATGAATTACACTACCAGATCCAGATACTTCCGTCTCCAAAAGAGGTGAACCCATGTAATAAACATTACCACTTCCCAAAATAACAACTTTTAGATAGTGATCTACATCCGTCCACACATCCCCTGAACCTGAAATCTTTACATCGCAATTTCGCACCAACAAATTCCCTGCATCGATTTTTCCCGAGCCACTGATTGTCAATATTGCATCTCTTACTATTCCTGAAAAAAATATATTACCTGAACCAGACACAACAGCGTTTACGATTCTAGCATCCACTGAAGTTTCAATACTTCCTGAACCAGAAATTACATATTTACAGATTCACCTACAAGATGATCAGTGGTAATGCTTCCTGAACCACTTTGAACAATTGCTTTAGGAAAAGGAACAGTAACATATACTTCTATCGGAATCTGATTTTGCAGATTATGAATTCCCTTAACATGAATTCTAAGTTTATTATTCTTCACATCGGTTTGGATATAGGGCAACAAATTTGATTCAGCATTAATCAATACTTCATTACCCTCTCCTGACTGGACATAAACTTCAAAATCTCCTTCAGAAGATATAGAAGAAAAATCAGATACCAGTCTGGCTTCATTTACAGGAATACCATTACCTCTGACAAATAAATCGTCGATACAGGAAGTTGCAATCAATACAATCAATCCTGTCGCAAGAATTAAATACGATTTCATAAAATGCAAAATTTTCTGTTTTCCTGAATATAAGACATGGAAGTTATTTAAATGTTACAATTGCTCACATATTTTTCCAGGTAAAATGAGAAATAACCGGAGATTGAAACATCAGGTTGTACAAAATTTTTTTGGCAATAACTCATGCACCGCTAAAATCCACCCCATTAAACAGGATGGACGGGGTTAGCCAGGACGAATTTTGATAAACATCGTTTCCCACTTCATCAATCTGCGACCAAAGATCCTCCATATTTCCTGTAATATTCATTTCAGACACCGGTCTGGTAATTTTACCATCAGTAATCAGAAAACCTTCAATTCCATATGAAAAATCGCCGGTTGATCCATTGCTGTTACCTCCATTAAAACCGGTAACGAGAATACCCTTATCCACCATTGCAATTAGTCCTTCAAGATCATTATTGCCGGTACTAAAAACCAGATTGGTTGGATTCCCGCTGGTTGGTTGCATATTCAGCTTTTTACCATAGTACGTATCAATAAAATAATTTTTTACAACTCCTTCTTCAAATACCAGTCGCTTTTGACTTGCGAGTCCTTCATTGTCGAAAAGCCTGCTGCCGCGACCTGATTGTACAAAGGGGTCATCTGTAACCGTAAGTTTATCGGAGAACACTTTTTGGCCCAGTTTCTCAACCAGAAATGAGTTTCTTTGCTGAATGGCAGATCCGTTTAATGCTGAAATAAGAGGATTAAAAATCCGGGGTATCAATCTATTTTCCACAATCATGACCATTTTTCCGGATTCAACTTTCCCTTGCCCAATTTTCTTCAGGGCACGTTCAAGTGCTTTTCTTCCGATACCATCCTTCTGCAGCTTGCCATAATATATGGCACTTTCACTCCAACCCGATTCGGGTCTTGCTTCACCTCCTTTTACCGATACCGAGGCACTCAACCCAAAGTAAGAGTTGGCTGTATCACCTTCAAACCCATTGCTTGTAACCATTACCCGTTCGCTCATTCCATCATAATATCCGGTTGATACAGAAATGATTCGTTCATCTTTACCAAGAACCTCTTTTTCAGCTCTAAACGCAAGATCAATCTTTTCCTGCGGATCGTGTTTATCGAAATCATTATCAAGAATATTTAAATCTTTTCCCTTCCCATTGTAGTAAAGTGAAGAATCGGGCAATGTCCGGAATTCATCCTCTGAAAGATAACGGGTACCTGCAACAGCTTCTTCAATAAAACGTTCAAGTTCCTCCTTTTTTAGCCGGTTGGTTGAATGCACCGAATATTTTTTATCAACAAAAAGCCTGATGGTAAGGCTACTTTCTATAGCCTGTTCCAGTTTATCAATCTTTTCTTCACGTACATCAACGCTGCTGCTGCGATTGTTTGAAATATTTACGCTTGCCTGTTGGGCTCCTTTTTTAAGCGAATGATTGATAGCCCATTTTGCCAGATTATATTTTTCCTGTTTTGTCATTTTTAAAATCTTTAAGATTGAACATGCATCAGACGGTACCACCAACTGTTAACTTTTTCACCAGTACCGTTGGCAAACCGCAGGTAACAGGTACCGATTGTCCGCTTTTTCCGCAAGTCCAGGTTCCGTTATCAATCAGATAATCATTGGCTACCATAGTTATATCAGCAAGTGCTTTTGGACCGTTCCCTATAATGTTAATGTCTTTTACGGGCTGGGTTAGTTTACCCTTCTCAATCAGATATCCCGATTTTACAAAAAAAGTAAAATCACCTGCACCGATTTTAACTTCACCATTGCTAAAATTATCGACATAAACCCCATAATCAACATTCCTGATAATGTCATCTTTTGTATGCGGACCTGTTTCCATGTAAGTAGCACGCATTCGAGGCAGCGGTACATTCCTAAATGATTCCCTGCGACCGTTGCCAGTGGGATCCACATTGTAATGCCGGGAACTGATTCGATCGTGAATGTAACTATTCAGCACTCCATCTTTAACAAGATAAGTCTTTTGTACATCGTTTCCCTCATCATCCACGTTAATGGAACCACGGTTGCTTTCCAATGTTCCGTCATCGATGATGTTCACATAACTTTCGGCTACTTTTTTACCCATTTTATCGCTGAAGATTGAAGTGCCTTTACGATTGAAATCAGCTTCAAAAGTATGACCTATGGCCTCGTGCAGCAATATCCCCGATCCACCGGCCCCCATAACTACAGGCATTTCACCTGCCCTGGGCTTGGTAGCTTCAAAAAGCAAATTCGTACGATCT
>JBEPWX010000229.1:0-5747 GCA_041642235.1 Mariniphaga sp. | reverse complement strand
CTATAATGATTAAAAAGCAAGCAGCATTTAATAAACAACTGCTGCCTTCCAATTCGTTATAAACTTATTTAAACTGTCTGTTCTATATTCCAGGTAAAAGCTCTAACACCTACCTCCTTGTTTATTTCGTCCAGTTTTCTTACAGCCTCAAGTAACCTGTCGACTGCATCTTCCTGAATAATGGTGATAAGTGCAGAATTCATTTCCGGCCAGGTATGGGTACCCAATCGAGGTTCTCCGGTCTCACTTCCCCGACCTTTTACTTCACTGAACCAGGAATAACCTCTTATACCCAGTTTATCAAACATATATTCCACGCGTTCAGTATTCGCCTGGTTAAAGATTATCATTACTGCTTTCATAGTTTCTTGTTTACTCCATAAAACGAAATTGTTTCACTACATCCTTCTTCTTATTACGTTCACCATGATGGGCCAGTAATCCATACATTACAGGCACAATAACCATTGTTACGAGCGTAGAAAATAACAAACCACCAATCACTGTAATGCCCATTGGCTTCCAAAGCTCAGCTCCCTCGCCTGTACTGAGAGCAAGCGGCAACATTCCCAGAATTGTGGTAGCTGCGGTCATCAATACAGGCCGCAGACGTGATTTACCCGACACCGCAATAGCTTCATTTAATTCAAGTCCACGGTCACGCATAAGATTAGTAAAATCAATAAGCACAATGCCATTCTTTACAACAATACCAATCAAAAGTATCGCTCCCAGTGCCGCTACAAGGCTTAATGTAGTGCCTGTTATAAAAAGCGCAATAACAACGCCTGTAAAGGCAAACGGAATGGAAAACATGATTACAAATGGCATAGTGAACGATTCAAACTGGGAAGCCATTACAATAAATACTAAAATCAGGCTGATAACCATCAGCAGGGCAAGATCCATAAATGCTTCCTGCTGGTCTTCGTAAGCACCACCAACATTAAGTAAAACTTCCTGCGGCACATTCAAATCCTCAAGTTCAGCATTAATTCTTCCAGCCAATTCGCCCAATGCAATACGATCGGGTTTGGCAGAAACAGTAACTATGCGTTCACGGCGTTTATGCTCAATATTGGGAGGCGACCAGTACTCATTTATTTCACCCAATTCTTTCATTCTAATTCTTCCACCTGCCGGGGTAATAATTGATAACTCTTCCAAATCGGTAAGTGAGCTTCTGAATTCTTCTTTAAGCCTTACCCGGATGTCGTATTCTTCGCCTTCCTCCTTGTATTGTGAAGCTATCATGCCACTTACCCTGTTCCGGATGGTATTTGAAACCTGGGCAGTAGTAAGTCCATGCAGCGCAAGTTTATCACGGTCAAGAACGAACTGAAGTTCCGGCTTATCATTTTTCCGGCTTACCTGGATATCAATTGCTCCAGGTATAGCTTCCATTCGTCTCCTAACTTCTTCAGCAAGCTCATTGGTAACATTGAAATCAAAACCATATATTTCCACATCCACTGTATTGGTAGTGCCACCCATTCCCTGACTGGAAGTTGAAACTTCGAAATTAATCACTTCAGGTAAGGCAGCGATTTCTTCACGCAGTTCAGCAGCAATATCCCAGACTGAACGCTCTCGTTCTTCGATATCGGAAAGACGCATCATAAAATTTATCATATTCGAGCCGGTTGTTGTGAACAGCGAGAATAGTCCGCCTTCATCGTCGGAACCTGATGATGCTGCCATTACCTGAACTTCCGGAAACTTTTCCCTGATTACATTTTCCAGATAACGTGCGGTTTTAATGGTTTCTTCCACCCGGGTACCTGTTTGTAATTCAATTTCTGCCTGAATACTACTCTCATCCGATTCAGGCATAAAATCGGTATGGATGAACTTCAACAGAAACATTGATCCAACAAAAATAGCCAATGCAAAAAGTAAAATAAAAACCTTATGCCGAAGCGACCATCTCAGGGTATTTTCGTAGAAATTATCCAAAGCATCCAAACCTTTTCCAATAGTCCTCTCATAACTGAAAGCCCGTGCTTTCTTCTTTTTCTCACGCAACCGCAGAAATTTGGATGCAAGCATAGGTGTAAGAGAAATTGCTGCCAAAGTTGAAGTAACTACAGTGATAGTTACAATCCATCCTAGCTGATTAAAAATCACACCGGTCATGCCACCAACCAATGTTAACGGGAAAAACACAGCCACAACCACGAGTGTCGTAATTATTACAGCCAGCCAAACCTCATTGGTTGCATAAATGGCCGCTTCCCGGGGTGTTGCCCCACGTTCCACATGGCGGGTGATGTTTTCAAGAACAACAATGGCATCATCCACAACCATACCAATGGCAATTGAAAGAGAAGTCAGTGATATAACATTAATAGAACTTCCTGTAACAAAAAGAAACAGGAATGCCACAATGAGAGAGATGGGTATGGTTAAAACAATTATAAATGTTGCCCGCCATCTTCCAAGGAAAAACAAAACAACCAAAACCACAAAAAGAAGAGCAAACATTAAGGTTTGCGACAAGTTGTTAACCGATCCTTTTATGAACTCCGAAGTATCCATAATCAGGTTTACCTGAATATCCGGCGGAAGTTCTTTTTGCAGTTCTTCGACGCTGCCACGTACCTCGCGGGCAACTTTTACTGTATTAGCCCCCGACTGCTTCATCACAAACATTCGCAAGCCAGTCTGCCCGTTAATTTTCTCATCAAGGGTAAGATCTTTTATTGAATCTCTGACAACAGCCACATCATGAATGTAGACAGGTTTTCCTGCCATATTACCAACTACCAGGTTTTCTATCCGTGAGCTCGTACTGAATTCACCCTGCACCCTTAACTGGTAGTCAATTCTACCCATCTTAATATTTCCGGAGGGGAGGTTCATATTCTCTGCGGCAATTGCATTGCCAATCTGCTCAACAGAGAGGTTATATGCATCGAGAAGCTGCGGATCCGCATCAACATAAACCACACGCCTGGGAGCTCCCATAAGGCCAATGGAGCCAATGCCTTCAATTCTGTTCAGCGGGTTTACAATCTTTTCATCCAGAATTTTTTCAAGTCCCGGATAACTTTCGTTGGCTGTAACCGCATAGAATACTATCGGCATCATGCTGGTATTAAACTTGAAGATCTGAGGACGTTCAGCACCTTCAGGCAGGAAATCATATATCCGATCAATCACATCGCGTATATCGTTAGTTGCCTCATCCAGGTTAGTTTCCCATTCAAATTCAAGGTTTATAATTGATAGGTTATCCGTTGATGTGGAAGTAATTTCTTTTAGCGCATCTACCGAGTTAAGCGCATCTTCAATGGTACGCGTAATATTATTTTCAATGTCGCTGGCATTGGCCCCCGGGTATGTTGTCATAACTGAAATAAAAGGCGGATCCATTTCAGGATATAGATCGATGGGAATCTGCACCAGCGAATAAATACCCAATACAACGATAGCCACAAAGACCATCAATGTGGAAATGGGTTTATTTACAGCAGTTTTGTATATACTCATTCTATTATTCTTTTATAAAAAAATAGCGGTTTATTAATTTACCACTTCAACAGGCACTCCATCCAGTAGCCGTGCCTGTCCTGTCACTATTACATGGTCACCTGGGGTCAACTCATCTGAAAATACTTCAACCTGGTCATCATATCGTTTACCAATGGTTACAGAAACGCGACGGGCAATACCATTATCGTCTAAAAACAGATAACGATCATTTGATCCCTGCAACTTGAGCACTGCCACCGAGGGTAAAAGAATTGCTTCTTCCTGGTCCATATCAAAACGTATGCGGGCAAACATTCCGGGACGTAACAATTCTTCCCGGTTATTAATTATAATTTCAACTTTAAATGTCCGGTTCGCAGGATCAATAGTAGGATGGATACGATCTACTTTTCCTGTAAAGGTTTTATTTGAAAAAACATCTACCCTTATTATTGTTTCTATTCCTCTTTTTATATTTGGAAAATATCCTTCCGATACGGAAACCAATACCTTCAACCGGTCGATTTGCACCAGTGAAAGCACAGCAGCTTTCCCGTCAGGTGTATTTGGAGCTCCGGAATACATTTCCCCCGGCTCATAATACCTGCCTGAAACCAAACCATTAAAAGGAGCATGCAGGCTTACATTGTCAGTAAGAAATTCCACGTTTGATTTGGCCACATCTAATTGGGTTTGTAATTGATCATATTGTTGTTGTGCTATGCTTCCGTATTTTGCAAGCGTATCTAAACGGTTTAAATCAGTCTCAAGGTTTTTAAGCTGAATTTCTGCCTGTCTCAGCTGTGTGCGATCCATTTCTACCAACCTGGTGCCTTTGGACACCCTATCGCCCACTTCCGCATGTATTCGCTCAATCCGCCCGGGAGAAGCAGGAGCAAGATGCACCTCTTCGTATGCTTCCAATGTACCAGGATATTCTACTGTACGCGAAATCAACTGGGGTTGTAGCTCCATAACCTCTACCACTTCTTTACGACGGGGCTCTGCTTCTGCAGTTTGTTCATTCTGGCTACCCGATGAGCAGGAATAAAGAAACGTTACAGCCAGTCCCCAGACCAGTATATATATATTTTTCTGTTTCATGTTTATGGTATTAATTGTTTAATATTTTCCCAACTAAAGTATTTAAAGCATTTTGCGATTGAAGCACCTCCATCATGGATGTAAGGTATTCCGATTCGGCCTGAAGGTAATTGCTGTCAGCAGTTGAGAGTTCAAGACTTGAGATCATTCCCTGCTCATATTTCCTGCGAAGATTCAAATATACCTCACGTGAAACCTGCACATTTCTTTCCTGGGTTTTATAATTCTCAATTGCATTTTTCATGTTAAACTGCAATTGCCGGAACTGAATTTCAAGCTGTTCCTCGAGTAATGCTTTATTATTTCGGGCAGCTTTCAGTTCAATTTCAGCCTGTTTTACACGTGAATGCCGTTCTCCGCTTGAAAATATCGGTATATTTAGCTGCAGGCCTACAATGTGAGGAGGTGACATATCAAATGCGGGTTTTAATAGCTTATAGGTATAATTGTAATAACCTGATAATGTTGGCAGGTAAGCTGCTTTTTGCATATTAATCTGTTTTTCAGTCAACTCTTCCTGTATCTCCATTAACTGGAAATCCACATTTTGTCTCACCTCGAAATCATTTGTTATCCGAGATTCCAACTCCGATTGAATCAAATCTGACAGATTTTGAGTAAGTTCCAGTTCAGTATCAGCTGTAACCCCCAATTGCACACGCAACAAATTTTCAGCCATTTCAAGTTGCCTTTCGGCCGAACGAACAGCATTGCTAAGTGAGTTAACCTGAACTGAAAGCTGGTCCAGTTCCACTTTCTCCATCATGCCAACCCGTACCATTGGCTCTGTTTTTTGATATATCTCCTGTAAATTATTGATATTATTATTTAAAATCTCCAGCGATTCCCGGGAAATCAGAACCAACTGATATCCTTCAACGACCTGACTTATTACATCCAGCTTGGTTTTCTCACTATTCCTTTCAGAAAGTCTATTGGCCAGTTTTGCTGTTTGAATGCCGACCAAATAACTCCCATTAAAAATGAGCTGGCCTACCTGCAAATTAAAATTGCTGGTTGGCTTTATTGGAATCTCGGTAGCCGGCGCATTTTCATCAAACTGAATACTTATGGAGGCACCCATAGCATTTGAATAGTCAGCGCTGGCATCAACCTGGGGTAAACCGGCAGCAATTGCTTCCCATATTTGTTCCTGTGATTGATCAACC
>JBEPWX010000228.1:0-5755 GCA_041642235.1 Mariniphaga sp. | reverse complement strand
GTCGGTTATCACCTGGTCTTCATAACCGAAACTTGTAGTAAAAACTACTTTCTCAGGATATTTTTCTGAAAGATATCGTAGTTTCTCTGAAATTGATTTTCCTTTCAAACTGTCATTCAGTTGTAGTGCAGTTCCTTGTACTACCATTTTAATTAAATTATTTTTTTTCAATATTTATTTTTAGGTTCTTCCGAAAACAAATCATTCAACATAAAGCATCAAACCCTTTAAATATTCCCCTTCAGGATGATAAATATTAACAGGATGATCCTCTGGTTGGGTAAGTTGATGCAGTATTCTTACCGAACGGCCTGAAATGGCTGCTGCAGAAAAAACGGCTTCCCTGAAACGATCTTTTGAAACTACCTGAGAGCATGAAAAGGTAAAAAGTATACCACCGGACCTTATTTGTTCAAAGGCGCGTGTATTAATGCGTTTATACCCTTGCAATGCCTGTGGGAGTGTATTCCTGTGCTTGGCAAAAGCAGGCGGATCCAAAATAATCAGATCGTATTTATTTCCTATATCTTTCATGTATTCAAATCCATCTGCAGTGATAGATTGATGTCGGAATTCATCCTGAAAATTAAGATTAATGTTTTCATTCGTCAAATCAATTGCTCTGGCTGATGCATCCACAGAATGAACCATTCTGGCTCCTCCATTAAGTGCATATACAGAAAACCCCCCGGTATAGCCAAACATATTAAGTACATCTCTTTCCCTGGAATAATGTTGCACCAAAAGACGATTTTCCCTTTGATCGATAAAAAAACCGGTTTTTTGACCCGATACCCAATCAATTTTAAATTTCAAATCGTGCTCTGCTACCACATTTGTTTCAGGAATACCATAAACCAGCAGATCTTTAGGTTGAATATCAGCTTTAAATGGCAAAGTTTTTTCACTTTTATCGTAAATGGCTTTCAATTTATCGCCTAAAACCTCCTGCAAAGCCTTTACCAACATATCACGAATCAGAAACATTCCTACCGAATGCATCTGCATAACAGCCGTTCCATTATAAAAATCGACAATCAGACCAGGTAAACCATCACCTTCTGCATTGATAAGCCTATAAACATTTGTTGCCTGATTGTTACCAAAACCAATATTTTGCCTGAAACTCCAGGCTCTTTGTATTCTTTCCTTCCAGAAATCATAATCGGTAACGGTTTCATTAAACGAAACCATACGTATGGCAATGGATCCAATCTGGTAATGTCCTGTTCCCAGAAATTCATTTTTATTGGAAAATACGGAAACCAAATCACCATCAGATACCTGACCGTAAATTTTTTTTATTGCACCGGAAAATACCCAGGGATGAAACCGTTTCAACGACTGATCTTTCCCCGATTTCAGGGTCACCTTTACGACATTTTGCTCCATTTTAGTTGTTGAACAAAGTTTTATATATTTCAAGTGCAGTCCATGCATCGGTAGCTGCATAAATTTGCTGTGCCTCCGAGAGGGTTGGTACTTCCCAATTAGATAATTGCTGAGATTTGGAGATACGAAACCCAAGCACAATGGCAGCGAGCTTTTTTAGACTGAAATTTTGAATTCCCATTTCTTTTGCATGATCCTGCAACTCTATAAAACCTTTTGGCTTAAACATAGAAATTGATTGCAACCCCTTAATATCATCCCGAATAGCAACACCAGGTTTAATAATATGAGGGTTCGATAATATTTTTAAGATTTCAGGTGGAATATCCATTTTATTCACCCTGAACAGAAAAGCTTTATCGGCTGTGGATAATTGCAAAAGTGCTACCTTATTTATTACACCTTTTTTAAAAGCAGGCCGGGTTTCCGTATCAAAACCTATTACCCTCTGTGTGGCCAGATGTTTTATCACATCTTTCACCTGATCCTGTTCTTCAATTACCTTAATTTCACCCTCAAACCAACGCAATGGCAAATCTGTTAATTCCTCTCTTGTTATGCTTTCTTTGAACATCTTTTTATTCCTCATCGTCGGATTGGGTCCCCCAAAATCTGTCGAGCCATTCAGGATTCCCAGTTCCTGGTTGTATATTATCTGTACCTCCTGCCCTGCCTTCATTATCAAATTCAACCTTATCAGATACAAGTTTATGAATAGCCCTTAGCACATTCACCAGCCGCTGCCCCCAAAATTCTTCAAAATGTAATACACAATCATTTAGAGCATCATTCATAATACCTTCATCACCAAGGCTATATGAGGTTAAAAAATCTTTTAAATCCTGATAAATATCCAGAAGATTTTCTGAAATGCTGGAAGTCATTGTTTCTTCTCCAAACTGAATTTCAGGATCAAATACTTCATAAAAACTATCGTATTCGCCTAATAAGGTCAGCCATCGTTGATGCAACAGGTTGTAATCTAAATCACTGACATATTTCTCTAGTTCATCTTCCAATACTTTTTCATTCTCAGGCAACAGCGTTGCCTTTAAATAAAGCAGTGGAAGAATTTTTCTAAGGTTCTGTATATTTTGACCTGCCGGATAATGTTGCACCTTCTCAATCAGATTACAGAATTCATTAGCGACAGTAACAAACTCTACCACATCTTTGGAATATACTACTAAATGTAAATTCGAGTCACTCATATTCTTCTTAATCTGAAATCTGATGCAAAAGTAATAAAGATTTTGAAGCAGGAATAAATGTATCGGTTGATTGCTACAATGAAGAAACGATTTACAATAAAACCACCCGGAATCAATACATTGTAAAACTTCGTATTCCCCGATTTTAAATTACACTAATAATTTAAAAATATAATTAAATTAGGCATTGCTTCATATTACTTTTACACTCTAAGCATCTTTCCCTATTTTTGCAATGGATTTTTAACAAAATAATGCAACATATTTATCCGGAACATTTTGAAGAGAAAATAGGATTTGATCGTGTACGTGCAATGCTTTTCAGCAAATGCCTTAGTACAATGGGAAAGGAATGGGTTGATGCAATGCATTTCATGTTAGAGTTTGAAATGATTTCAACCCAGCTTGGAGAAGTAAACGAATTCCTGCGGATTGTGCGTGAAATAGAAAATTTCCCGGCAAACCATTTTTTTGATTTGCGAAGCGCTCTCAACAAAATTAAAGTGGAAGGCCGCTTCCTGGAACCGGAAGAATTATTCGATTTGAAACGTTCACTTGAATCGGTTCGTGCTATCGTGCAGTTTTTCAAAAAACAGGAGGATACTGTTTTTCCATTGTTAAAAAAGAAAACCGAACACGTACAGATTTTCCCTTACATATACGATAAAATTGATTCCATAATTAATAAGTTTGGAAAAATACGCGATAATGCCTCGCCCGAGCTTGCACAAATCCGCAAAAGCATACTTTCGCTGCATTCCTCTATGTCAAAACGATTGCATGCTATATTAAAACAGGCTCAAAAGGACGGGCTTATAGAGGATGATGCATCCGTGTCCATTCGGGATGGCCGGGCTGTCATTCCCATCCCGGCTTCAAACAAGCGCAAAATAAAAGGTATTGTTTACGATGAATCGGGTACAGGAAAAACTTCCTATGTGGAACCCAACGAAATTGTGGAGATGAATAATGAAATTCGCGAGCTTGAATATGCTGAGCGGCGTGAGATTGTGCGTATCCTTACAACCTTTTCGAATGACATACGTCCTTACCTCGCCGACTTGTTTTATTCCTATGAATTCCTTGGCGAAATTGACTTCATACGTTCCAAAGCTTTGCTGGCTGCCGAGTTCAATGGCATTCTCCCCGAAATAGAAAACACTCCGCTGATACAATGGCAAAAGGCAGTGCATCCTTTATTGCAACAGGCGCTGAAACGGGAAAACCGCAATATTATACCACTCAACATTCACCTGGAAAAGGAAAATCATATCCTGCTCATTTCAGGTCCAAACGCCGGCGGAAAGTCTGTTTGTCTTAAGACAGTAGGTTTGCTGCAATACATGCTGCAGTGCGGAATGCTGATTCCGCTGGAGGAAGGTAGTAAAACCGGAATATTTAATCAAATATTTATCGATATAGGTGATGAGCAGTCACTGGAAAATGACCTGAGCACATACAGCTCTCATCTTATGAACATGAAGCATTTCGTAAAGAACAGCAATGAAGATACGCTTGTGCTCATCGATGAATTTGGCACTGGTACTGAACCCATGTTGGGTGGCGCTATTGCTGAGGCAATTCTCGACAGCCTAAATCAGCAACGATGCTTTGGTGTAATTACTACCCATTACACCAACCTGAAACATTTTGCCTCATCTGCTCCGGGTATTATAAACGGAGCCATGCTTTACGATGCGCAGAATATGAACCCGCTGTTCCAACTGGAAATTGGCAAACCTGGAAGCTCTTTTGCTTTTGAAATTGCCCGGAAAATAGGCCTTCCCGAAGAGATTCTTGAAAAAGCCACTCAAAAGGTGGGTAAAAAACACATCGATTTCGACCGAAACCTGCGAAAAATAAATCGCGACCAAAGGTATTGGGAAATAAAACGGCAAAAAATTAGAAGAGTTGAAAAATCCCTCGATGAGACAGCCGCCAGTTATCAATCTGAACTGGAAGAGACCAAAAAGCTGCGTAAGGAAATCATGAAAAAAGCCCGCGAAGACGCGAATGCCTTGTTGTCGGGAGTAAATAAACGTATAGAAAATACCATCATTGAAATTAAAAAAGCCCAGGCGGAAAAAGAAAAAACCAAATTGGCACGACAGAGACTGGAAGATTTAAAGAAAGAGATAAAAAATACCTCAGGAGACAACGACAGGCAACTCGATAAGAAAATGGATAAACTGCGGCAGCGGGAGGAAAAACGAAACCTGCGAAGACCTGAAGAATCAAAAAAAGAAATTCTCCATAGGCAACCTGAAAAAAAAGTAGAACTTAAACCGGGAGACAAAGTTAGGATTAAAGAACAAAATACAATTGGCGAACTCATTAAACTCAATGAAAAAAATGCCGTTGTGGCTTTTGGGCAACTGATAACAACCATGCCACGTAACCAGGTGGAACGGTTAAGCAACAATGAAGCAAAAAAAGCAGAAAAAACCTACCGGCAAAGCGGCACCCGACTACTTAGCAATTATACGGAAAGAAAATTAAACTTTAAATCGGAAATTGATGTACGGGGTACAAGAGCCGAAGAGGCCATATCTAAAATTCAGGAGTTCATTGATGAAGCCATTATGTTTGAAGTGCCGCAACTGCGTATTCTGCACGGTAAAGGGCATGGTATCCTAAAAGAAACAATACGCAATTACCTGCGCTCGGAACCTATTGTGCGTAGTTTTAAAGATGAGCATGTAGATTTTGGTGGCGCGGGAATCACCCTGGTAAACCTTGCCCTTTAGCAAAACAGAACTAAATGCACTAATAAAACCGCCTTTATCTTCAAGTTTAACTTAATACTTTCCATACAAATAATTACCGATCTGCGACCTTTTGGGGTTCTTTTAAATCTTTAATCCATCAAGAAGCTGAATGTACCGCTCAATACCTGCCCCAATTTCACTTTTATATATAAATTCATTGGCAGAATGCGAACGGGCTGAATCACCAGGGCCCATTTTAACTGAAGGGAAAGGCATAATAGCCTGATCGGATGTAGTTGGTGAACCGTAAATTTTAATACCCATATCAGCAGCTTTTCGCACAAAAGGATGATCGGTACTAACACCTGAAGAATTCAACCGGAAGGAACGGGGTTTTACTTCTGAATCAAGCAAATTTGAAATAATACGCGCAGCCTCCTTATT
>JBEPWX010000227.1:0-5772 GCA_041642235.1 Mariniphaga sp. | reverse complement strand
ATTGTTTAGGGCAAAAAAAATTTTATATTATGATATTTACTGAAACAAAGCTAAAGGGAGCATTTATAATTGAAATAAAACAACTTCAGGATGAACGAGGTTTTTTTGGCAGGTCCTGGTGTAAACGTGAAATGGAAGAACATGGGCTGAATGGAAATGTTGTTCAGGCAAATACATCATTCACCAAATTAAAAGGAACAATCCGGGGCTTGCATTATCAAAAACATCCTTATGAGGAAACCAAACTAATGCGTTGCACCAAAGGAGCCATATATGATGTGATTATCGATCTTAGAAAAGATTCTCCTACATTTTTGCAATGGCTGGGAGTTGAGCTGACAGAAAATAATTACAAGATGCTTTATGTCCCGGAAAGTTTTGCACATGGATTTGTAACGCTTACTGATAATTCAGAAGTTACATACCTGGTCACACAATTTTACACACCAGGTGCAGAAGCAGGCATTCGTTTCGATGACCCACTATTTAATATTCAATGGCCGGTACCGATTGAAATTGTAACAGATAAAGATAGAAACCATCCCGATTTTAATCAATTGACACTACCATAATTCCAAACCATAGGAGCATAATATAAGGCAAAAAAGTAATAAAGTAACTCTAATTTTAAGACAATGAAAATTTTAATAATTGGCAACATGGGCTATGTAGGGCCCGGCACAGTGAAACAGTTAAGAGAAGCATACCCGGATGCCGAACTCACAGGATTTGACATCGGTTATTTTGCAAATCATTTAACACATACATCTGTTCTGCCGGAAGTAAGACTGAACAAGCAGATTATTGGTGATGTACGTCAGTTTCCTGCCGAAATCCTGGAAGGAATTGATGCCATAGTTTACCTGGCAGCAATATCAAACGATCCGATGGGAGCAATTTATGAAGAAGTCACCATGGATGTAAATTATCGTTCGGCGCTACGAATAGCCGGCCTGGCAAGAGCAGCAGGTGTAAAATCGTTCGTTTATGCATCAAGTTGCAGCATTTATGGTGCTGCCGATGACTATGCAAAAAAAGAAACTGATGCTTTGTCTCCCCTTACGGCATATGCCAAATCGAAAGTAGCAGCAGAAATTGGTTTAGCAAAACTAGCATCAAAAGATTTCATCGTTACATGTCTGCGTTTTGCAACGGCATGTGGTATGAGCAATCGTCTTCGGCTCGACCTGGTTCTTAACGATTTTGTAGCTGGTGCCATCATTTCAAAGGAAATTAATATTCTCAGTGATGGAACACCCTGGAGGCCACTGATAAATGTTCTGGACATGGCACTTGCCCTGGAATGGGGAGTTGGACGTAAAGCATCAAACGGAGGCGAATATCTTGTCGTAAACACCGGAACCAGTTCCTGGAATTATCAGGTAAAAGATTTGGCAAAAGCTGTAAGTAATATTGTTCCAGGATGTAAAGTAACAATTAGAACCGACGCTCCACCAGATAAACGATCGTATAAGGTGAATTTTGATTTGTACAAGAAACTGGCACCAAACCATCAACCCAAACATGATTTGAATGCTACTATAAATGATTTGTATCAATCTATAAAGGGCATGAGACTTGCAAATACTAATTTCAGGGATTCTAATTTTATGCGGCTCAAAATTTTGGCAAGTCTCAGGGAGCAAGGATATTTAAATGAAAATCTCTCCTGGACATGGATGGAATCTGCAGTTACATCCAATGCAGCTTTTGCCAAAGAAATTGTTTAATTCACTCTATTTAATTTAAGATTTAATTCAACATCTAAGCTCGTTATTTTTCGAGCTTAAGTATTATGATAAAAAAAGAACTGAAAATATGAAGTGTACGAATTGCCAAAGTCCTGAAACAGAAAAATTCTTTATATTAGAAAATGCCCCTGTTCAAAGTATCGTTACTATAAAATCATATGAAGAAGCTATTGCAGTTCCCAAGAAAGAACTGGCACTGACTTTTTGTAACAATTGCGGGTTTATTTTTAACAGCTCCTTTGATACCAACCTTGATCTTTATACCAAGGGATATGAAGATCAACAGGGGTTTTCGGCCACCTGGATGAAGTTCATAACTGATTTTACAGAACGTTTTATCGACAAGTATAATGTCCGTAATAAGAATGTTATTGAAATTGGGTGTGGGAAAGGTGATTTTCTTCAGATAATATGCAAATTAGGAAATAATAAAGGTATAGGAATTGATCCGGCATATGTACCAGGAAGACTGGAAGAAAACCCAAGTTTGCGCTTTATTCGGGAATTTTATTCAGAATCTCATGGGGATCTTCCGGCAGATATTATCGTATGCAGGCACACAATGGAACATATCTTTGATAACCATACTTTTGTTAAAACAATAAGAAAGGCTGTTAAAAACAACCCCGATGTAATTGTTTTAATAGAGGTTCCAAGTATTGTCAGGATATTAAAGATAAATGCCTTTTGGGATATTTTTTACGAACATTGCTCTTATTTTAGTCCGGGTTCACTGGCGCGTCTTTTCAGGATGAATCATTTTGAAGTGCTGGATAATTACCTTGAATACGACAATCAATATTTGTTTGTTGAAGCAAAACCTACCAACGAAGTTCCGGAAAAAACGCACCAAATTGAAGAATCGGTTAAAGAACTAAAAACGCATGTAGACAAATTTGTTGTCAGTGTAAATGATGAGTTGGATAAATGGAGAAACCGGTTACGCCTGATGAAAGAAGAAAATAAGAAAGTTGTTGTATGGGGAGGAGGATCAAAATCTGTAGGTTTTTTGACTCATTTCAACGATATAGGAGTTATCGAACACGTTGTTGATATAAACCCACATATGCAGGGTAACTATATTCCTGGCATTGGCATTCAATATGTCCCTCCAAAATTTCTGGAGAGTTATAAACCCGATACAGTTATTATTATGAATGGAGTATATGAAAAAGAGATTGAGAAAATGCTGTTGGATATGCACCTTGAACCTGAATTGATTAGCTTATAATAAATAAACTAAACACATAAAAAATATGACATTATGGCTAAAGTTGCAGAAATTATTCGATTTTATTCACTTGAAAAAATCATGGATTTCATAAAAAATGGGGGTGAATATCCACTTCACCACGTATGGAGTTACGATAAACTAAAAGAAGGTGGAATACCTGTTGATTGTATAGATTATAATCAAACAAGCTGGTTAAATAAATTAGGAAATAAGTTACAGATTTTCAATCTGCAGCAGCAAATCAATCTGCTTAGAAAATCAAAAGAGTTTGATTTAATTTACGCTCCTTTCATTGCTGACATCTTCATATTGGCTTTACTTAAAACGGTTGGATTATATAAAAAGCCAATTTTTGCCCTGGGACTGGATACGCATATACCCTATAAAAGTCATCCGGTGAAGAAGCTAAGGCAAAAAATAATCAGGTTTATTTATAAAAATGGTGTTGATTCTCTACTTTTTTTCAATGAAAGTATTTATAAAAAAAGCAAAGCCTACGGCCCATTAAGTCAACAGGATGTTTTCGCCGAATGGGGTGCTGATTTAGACTTCTTCTCGAAATTTATTGAAGAGCAAATAAAACCTCCTACCCTTGATTATATATATTCAACCGGAGGAACAGGAAGAGATTTTAAGACGCTGGTTAAAGCTTTTAACCATATTGATTTTGATCTTAAGATAACAACCAAAAAAAATGAGAATTGGAATATTCCAATTCCTTCGAATGTTGTAATTGATAGTTCGGTTAAGCCCGGATTGCATTCAGTGGGTTTATTACGTAAAGAATATTATAATTCTCTTGCTGTAGCCATTTCACTGAAAAATACCGGTCATCTTTGGCCAGTTGGAATAACTGTTATTATGGAGGCACTTGCCATGGCAAAACCAATAATTTCAACAGTTAATGAGATGTACCCCTTCAATCTTGAAAAGGAAAAAATAGGTTTTTATGTCGATTATGAAGATGTAGAAGGATGGAAAGATAAGGTGAATTATTTAATAGATCACCCCGATGAGGCCAGAGAAATGGGAAAACGTGGCCAATATTTATGTGAAAAGAAATACAATTATAATTTGTTTTCCAAGGATGTTATCAAACATACCAGAAAACTAATTTCCCTTGAAGAAAAATCTTCTCTTAAAACAAATAAATTTTCTGCTGCAGTATAACACTCAAAAGGAAAATTTGAATTAGTGAAATCTCTTTCAGATTAACCGTTCTTAACTATGCTTTTTAATTCATTAACCTTTGCAATTTTTTTACCTGTTGTTTTCTTCCTTTATTGGTTCGTAGTGAACAAAAATTTAAAATTGCAAAACCTATTCATTGTTGCAGCCAGTTATGTTTTTTATGGCTGGTGGGATTGGCGCTTTTTGGGATTAATAATGTTTAGCACAATTGTTGATTTCTCTGTAGGGCTTGGACTTAAAAAACAACAAAACCCTGCTATCAGAAAATTACTTTTATGGGCAAGTATACTGGTGAATTTAGGCTTGCTCGGAGTGTTCAAATATTTTAATTTCTTTTTGGATTCTTTATACGATGTAATCCCAGGCCTCCAGGTTGTTATGGGTTTTAATCCTTTAGACATAATATTACCGGTTGGCATAAGTTTTTACACCTTCCAGACATTAAGTTATACGATTGATGTTTATAAACAGAAGCTTGAACCAACAAAAGATCTTATTGCATTTTCAGCATTTGTGAGTTTTTTCCCGCAATTAGTGGCAGGTCCAATTGAAAGAGCTACAAATTTACTTCCCCAATTCTACAATAAACGAATTTTTAATCACGTAAAAGCTGCTGATGGAATGCGGCAAATTCTATGGGGTTTATTTAAGAAAATAGTAATTGCTGACAGTGCAGCAGAATATGCCAACTTAATATTTAACAATTCAGCCGAATATTCCGGAAGCACCCTTATTTTAGGAGCATTCTTTTTCACATTTCAAATATATTGTGATTTTTCCGGCTATTCAGATATTGCTATTGGCACCGCCCGATTATTCGGATTCGATCTGATGAGAAACTTTGCTTTTCCTTATTTCTCAAGAGATATTGCTGAATTTTGGAGACGCTGGCATATTTCTCTTTCAACATGGTTCAGAGATTATTTATATATCCCATTAGGGGGTAGTCGGGGTGGAACATTGCTTAATGTAAGAAATGTATTTATCGTTTTTATTGTGAGTGGTTTTTGGCACGGTGCAAATTTGACTTTTATTTTTTGGGGAGCTTTAAATGCAGTTTATTTCTTACCACTGCTCCTAACTAAAAACAACCGGAATCATATGGAAATTGTTGCCAAAGGCAGACATTTACCAACAATTACAGAATTCGGTTTGATAATATTAACATTCAGCCTGACTGTTTTAACCTGGATTTTTTTTCGTGCAGAAAATATTGGACATGCATTTAATTATTTAGCAACTATTTTTTCCGGGTCATTATTTACAATTCCTTCATTTTATGGTGCCTCCAGGTCAGTCGTAACTCTTGCACTTATTTTTTGTTTTGTTCTAATCGAATGGGCCGGAAGAGAACAACAATATGCAATAGCCCGGTTAGGATATAAGTGGAAGCAACCATTTAAATATGCATTATATTATGCTTTTATATTTCTAATTCTTTGGTTTGGTGGTAAGGAACAACAATTCATTTATTTTCAGTTTTAAGACTTCACTATGAATTTCTTTTTAAAAAAGCTATTTGTATTTATAAGTTTCTTTTTAATTACCTTTTTATCAATAGTCTTTTTTTGGATTCTTTATAACTACCCTAATGTT
>JBEPWX010000226.1:0-5822 GCA_041642235.1 Mariniphaga sp. | reverse complement strand
TGTTATCGAATATTGCGCTATAGTTTCTATTGTTTTTCTTTTCACGGGAATTCATTCACTTTTGGATTCCATTTTAATTTATCAGGATTTACCACCTGGTTATACTTTCCTGTTTTATTGTTCCTTTCGAATGCGACAATAAATGAATCAATTTCATTTTTCTCAAAACGATGAATGGATTTTATGGATACATTTTCCTTTTCTGATAATAAGCAGCCTCCACAAATTCTATAGAAACCATTTAGAACAATAATATCCTGTATTTCATATATTTCCGTATTGCTGGTTCCATCCATTATTAATTTTTCTGATGTAATAATTTGCTTGTCACCCTGAATTAGGTTTACAGAAATTATTTTCTCTCCGTCTGGAAATGTTCTTGATGACCTAGACTTAAATTCAAAATCGCCTAGTTCGGATACCTTCGTATATTTCCTGCCAATCAAGTATTGGAAAGGTTTGGAGTCTGCCACAATTTTATCTGAAAGACTTACTTTGACATTACGTTGTGAAGTTTGTTCCACTTTTTCGTCAGCGACTTTCCCCTGAATGGTATTTTTTATCGATGCACCACTTTTTAAATTGATTTTGGTAGTAATGATAACCGCTCCGTCTTTTGCTTTTTCTCCATATTTTTCAACAGCCTTGTCACCTTTAATTATATTGACTGAAGAAATATTTTCAGGTTTTATGTGATCTATATTCTCCACTTCTTTGCCATCAACAAAAATACGCCTGTTTCCGGAAAATTTTTCAGAACGTAAAATAGCTGCATTCTCTTTGGTTTCTATAACAACAGCTCCATTTATTCCTTTTGCACCGTACTTTTTTAAGGCCGACTCACTATTTATAGTATAAATTTTACTAATGTCTTTTGGATCCAATATTTCAATGTTCTGGGTTTCAACACCATTAATAATATAAAGTGGTCTTGAATGTTTCTTTTTATCATTAATGTTTGAATTTAATTGGATATCATCTGATTTTTTCCCGGCGTCTTTAAAACCATCATTATTTTTTTGAAGATTATTGTCTTTAAAAAGCAGAACATCTATTTTTTCTCTTCCTGCAACATTCACATTTCTGTACAAGTACCCATCTGCTGTGAATAAAAGTGTTTGATTGCTATCTCGCAGTTTAAGTTCATAATTGCCATTTTTATCTGAAATGGTTTCAGTATCTTTTCCATTTATGAAAATTGATGCAGCTGGTATCACTTCGCCTTTTTCATTGATAACTTTGCCTTTAATGGAAAAATTAGAATCATCTTCTTTTGAGTTGTTCTTTTCTTGTTTCTCATCCTTTGATTTTTCCGGTTCAAGCTGAAGGTGAATTACTTTATTATTTCTTACGTCAATTACCTTGGTTTTATATCCGGGATAAAAGACTTTGACTGTAGCAGAATCCATATTTTGTCTCAACTCCAGGGCAAATTGACCATTTATGTTACTGATGGTGCCGTTTATCACTCTTTTTAATTGGTCATATTCAACAATATTTGCCCCGAGAAATGGTTCCCCTTTTTCATTAATGACTTTGCCTCTTATTCTTTCTGGTTCTTCCAGTTGCCGACGTTGCTCACGAACACCAAATTTATTAACAAAGGCTTCTCTTTTGTATGATAATTTCTGTTGTGTCCAATTTGTACCCTTTGACCCCGTCAGTATAATAGATTCTCTAACCATTGAAAGTACTAACAAAAAATCTGAAAGAGATGAATCTTCGGCATGCTGCTTTGAGTTTTGTGAAGAATATATTCCAAATTGATTGATCGCAACCGAAGTATTTTCTATAATTGAAAATGTTAGTTCTTTAAATACACATCCTTTTAGACCTTTAATTATCATGTTGTTATCCTGAAAGTGAATCGATAAAAGAAAATCATTATCTTTTTTACTTGTTATTGATTCTTTTACCTGAGTATCATTTTGAATAACTTCCGTTCTCACCTCTCTCTCCGCCAGCCCCATCACCAAAACTGCCAGCAGCGGCAGAACTATTAATTGCTTCAGCCTGTCGTATTTATTAGCAGATTTCTTTTTCATCATGATGATGCGGCTTTTGAGTTGAGAACCGTTAAGCGCGTTGAGGAAGGGAGCCACGCCCTGTTTGTCGGCCAGCGCCAGCATGGCCAGCTGGTAGGTTTGAGCATTGGTTGTTTTTGCAATCTGGTGGTCGGTTTTGTACTCAAGGTTGTTTTTTACCGCATCTTTCAACAGCCACACAAACGGATTGAACCACTGCAGGAGAAACAGGATTTCGGTAAAAAGAATATCAAGTGTGTGCTTCTCCTTTACATGAATTTTTTCGTGCTCAACAATAATTTTCAGGTGCGGGGAGGAAAGTGTTCTTTCGGATAACACAATTTTGCTGAAAAATGAAAACGGGTGGATATCTTTTTTCGAGATGTTTATAAGGCTGTTAAACAACTCCCTCACCCGGCTATTTCGGATAATGCTCCAGGCTTTTCCGTGCCCCAGCAACAGGCGAAACAGGAAAAGAGCAGTACCGGATGCATAAATTGCAAACAAATAGTGGTACCATTCCCAAATGAACTGTGGCCGGGATTGTTGCAAAACAACCGGTTCAATTGATTCGGTAAATACGGGAAGCGGATTTGATTCTACCGGTACCGGTTCCACATAATTCACCGTAGTAAAGGTGATGAGCGGAATAATAAAACTCAGCGCCAGCGAAACGGGCAGGTAAAGGCGGTTAAAGGTAAACTGCTTCCGGTTTTGAAAAAGTGCCAGGAAAACAAGGTAAAATGCGCCTGCTGCCAGCGCTGCTTTACCAATGTAGATGAGGTAAGTTTCCATCATTTTTCATCTTTAATCATCCGGATCAATTCTTCCAGTTCATCAGGGGTGAGTCCTTTTTCCTTTACGAAAAAGGCCACAGCACTTTTATAAGAATTGTCAAAATAATCGCTTACCACCTGCTTCATGAATGAACGGCGGTATTCTTCTTTTGACATGAGCGGATAATATTGGTACGTATTGCCATACTGGTTGTAATCAACTATTCCTTTTTCCTGAAGCAGCCGGACAAGCGAAGAAACGGTATTATAGTGCGGCTTCGGATCTTCGTATTCTTCTATTATATCTTTTACAAAAGCCCTTTTCAGCTTCCAGAGGATTTTCATTACCTCTTCCTCTTTTCGTGTTAGTTTTTTCATTGTGGAATTAAAATTAGAGTACTGACATCAAGTCAATTATTTTCTAACACAAATATAAAACTATTTTTTCAGTTATGCAACTGTTTTTTCAGTTTATTAACTGAAACTTCAGTTAATATTTTGATTAAAGCTTGTTGTCAATTATGGCATATTAATTTTCTTCCGGCACAAATAGTTCTACTTTGGTACCCGTAGCACCATTGCCGTTCAGATCGGTAGTTTGCAGACTGTATTTTTCATTCTGCTGCTGCTGAAGTATGGCCAGCCGCTCCTGCACCAGTTTGGTGCCCCTGCCATTACTCCCTGTTACCCGTTTCTGAGCTTCTTCCCTTCCAACACCATTGTCTTCTATACTGATCACTATTCCTTTGGACCTGCCTTCCTCTGCGCTATTTTTTTTGATATCAATTTTTAGATGTTTTTTTCCGGTTTTACTCTGTAACCCATGAATTACAGCATTTTCAGCAAAGGGCTGCACCAACATTGACGGTACAAGGAAATTATGGAGATCCACTTCCTCATCCACATTAATCTGATAATCGAAATCAAACCGCAATTTTTCAAGACTGAGGTATTTCTGCACCATATCCAGCTCTTCTGCCAGCGACACCTCTTCCTTCTCCGAATTATTCAGCACGTTACGGATGAGTCCGGCAAAGTCGGCTAAATACAAATGCGCCTCCCGGCCCTTGTTTTGCTGCACCAGGTTCTGCACTGAGTTCAGGCAGTTAAACAGAAAATGGGGGTTCATCTGTGACCGTATAGCTGTGAGTTCCAGTTCCCGCAACCGCCGTTGCTGTTGCTCCTTTCGGATTCGCTGCCGGGTTCGCCATTTCCATATAATTAAACCAAAAGTTAACAGGAATAAAACTACTAAAAGTACAATTATTATATTTTGAAGCTGCGATTTATTAAGCTCCTTTTTTTCCTGGAGGTTTTGTTTGGCAAGAGTAATAGCCATTTTCTGCTCCACATCATAATCTAAAAGCTTTCCATTCTTTCCGTAAACAATGTAAAGCTTATTGGTACGCAGGAAAATAGCTTCCAGTGTATGTTCATTGTTTAGTAAAAATAATTGTTCGGCCTCTGGTTCAGCTCTTTCAATATAATCCTGCCATTTTGCCAGATTATCTCCTTCAACAATCATCACGTATCGGATGGCTGGATTATTTTTTGCTTCTGCATCAAAATCATAGCGGTATGTTCCCCAATTATTGGATATATACAGAACTGTTGGTTTATCTTTAACCAGCTCATCGAGTTTTATTGTGCTGCCATCAGGTTTATAAAAGGTGGCTTCAGGGATATGGTTTTCATCCTCCCAGTTAAGCCGTGTATCACGAAACGTTTGCAGATGTTGCTTAAAATATTCGCTGTAAGATTGGGTTATAAGTTGATTAATCAAATTCAAAGCATTTTTCAAATCATATGAAGCCGGGAGCATTAAATAATTATAGCCTTTTGTAATACTGCTGGTAATTCTCTCTGCTAAAACACGATAAAAGACAGACCCCCCAAGTATCATTTTACCAACTTCAAATTCCTTAGTAACAGTGCGCCGGCCCCTATAAACTTCAGGATTCTCTATCCTGTTCAAATTATTTAAATAAAAATTGAAATACTGAATTGATAGTTGTCTTGAAAAAATGCCATATTCGTTGTAAATATCATGAATGTCGAAACTCAAGATTTTATTTTCAGCAATTTTTGCCAATTCAATTCAATTTCCAATTGTTGTATATTTTTTTGTTCACTGCTTATAATGTCAGCATAATATCTATTGAGAAAAGCGAAATAATGTAAATATTCAATAGCAATAAGTTCATTCTCTATAAATGAGGAGATATTCTTTTCAAGCTTCAACTTATTTCTATCAAGGAAGTTAAAGAATTTTTCAGTTCCATTTTGAGCCTGTCTAAATGCATCCTCATCAGCATATAAAGGAGTCAAATTATAAAATAACCGATGATCTTTTTGTATTTCCCAAAGTACCTGATTTGAACGAGCATTGGTTCCGGAAATCTGCAACGGTAGGATATCTTCACTATCAGGAACGTATAATATAAGTGTGTCCTGTGGTTCAGCATAAAAAAAAGTAATTCCAGGTTTAGCAGCATTATTAAATTCTTTGTCTTCAAAATAGATAAAAGATGGAGCCGGAAGTTTGAGTTGAACCGTAACTTCATTATTTTCATCTAATTTTAACAATTTTTTGGTATACTTATTACCGTAAGGTTTATCCAGATAAACCAGAGTTAACAATGAGTCTTTTGGATTCTGCATCGAGCATTTAAGGGTAAACAAATCGTTTCCGGTTTGGTATTCTTTTAAGAAAGTAAATTCCGTTTCTTTTAATTTGGAAATTTTATCTACTGTTCTCCATCGTTCACTTATGGAATCGTGCATTGTAATAATTTAACACAAATCCATGTTTTTTGCTGATTACTGCTTTTGCAAAACTTGTTCCTGCCCGAACAGGTTTTTCACCATAGGTATACTCATCGTCTTCAGAAAGTTGGAATGTTTTATCGAGAAACTGACTTTTTAAAAGCTCATTGTTGGTTTTCGCAGACTGGTTAAAGTACAATATGAATTGATTTGCTTCATGAATTCTTTGCCAAATTGCATTTTCCTTTTTCATGAA
>JBEPWX010000225.1:0-5847 GCA_041642235.1 Mariniphaga sp. | reverse complement strand
TTCTCTTTGGCTGTATTTTTCAGGTCAATATAAATTTCATAGGCAGATGATGCAGCAACTTTATTGGCAGTAACAACAGAAACATTTGATTGAAGAATCTCCTTGTAAAAAGTGGCTACTTCTTCAGAAGCAGTGCAATCCACAAATACTGAATTGTATATATTCAGGTTTTTCATTTCATCAACAAAGCCTCTGACAGATGATTCCATATCAGCCGATTCAAGAATATGCTCATATGACGACATATCAAGCCCATCGCGTCGAAATGTCATCTTCTTTGAATTCGCGACCCCAATCAGTTTTATTTTTAAATGCTTTTCTTCTAAAAGCTTCGATTGTTGTTTCTGAAGTTGCTGTAATAAACTACTGCCGACTGTGCCTATTCCAAGAAGAAAAACATTCAGTTCAACATTTTCGGAAAGGAAAAAAGACTCATGCACTACATTAAGTGTCTTTCTAAGTTCTGAATTTTTCACTACCCATGATATATTCAACTCAGATGCCCCCTGTGCGATAGCGATGATGTTTATCCCATTCTTTCCAATTGTGGAGAAAAGTTTTCCGGCAATGCCAGTTGTATGTTTCATATTTTCTCCAACAATAGCTACTACCGACAATTCATTTTCAATATCAATTTTACTTATCTGTCCCCCTTTAATTTCTTTTTCAAATTCAGAGTGGATGGCATTTTCTGCCAGCTTCACAACATGTTCATCGATTGCTACACTAATAGAATTTTCAGAAGAAGCCTGTGAAATAAGGATTACATTTACTTTCACTCCTGCAAGGGCTGTAAAAAGACGCATTGAGATTCCGGTTACACCAACCATACCTATACCTTGTATGGTTAAAAGCGAAATTCCGGGAATGGATGAAATCCCTTTAATGGGTTTACCTTTGGGAATCCTTGCCCCGCTTAAAATTAAAGTTCCCTGATTTTGGGTCTCGAAAGTATTTTTTACATGAATTGGTATTTCTTTTTGATATACGGGCAGGATTGTGGGAGGATAAATAACCTTTGCTCCAAAATGGGATAATTCCATGGCTTCAGAATAGGTTAATTCAGGAATTGTATATGCCTTTCTTATAACTCTTGGATCTGCAGTCATAAAACCATTCACATCTGTCCATATTTCAAGAGAATCTACTTCAAGTGCAGCAGCCAAAATAGCTGCTGTGTAATCTGACCCTCCTCTTCCAAGGGTGGTAAACTCACCATTTGCATTTTTTGCAATAAACCCAGGCACTATAGAAATACCCGAAAATGATCCGAATTCATTTTTTATTCTTTGATTTGTTACAACAAAGTTTACGGTTGCCTTACCAAAATTGCTGTCAGTTTGAATCATGTCTGAAGCATCTTTCCGAACTGCATTTGGAATATACTTTGCGATAATATGGGAAGAGATTCTTTCTCCAATTCCCGCTATACGATCAAGGGTTTTGGGAGTAAGTTCTCCAACCAGGGTGATACCTGTTAGTATTTGTTCCAATTCATCGAGAAGCTCTTTTGTTATGCTATTAATGAGATCGCTTTCGTCGAACAGCTCAAATATCGTCTGTGAATGCCTTTTTTTTATCTCAGCCAATATCTGATGAAAGTCCTCAGTGCCGGCTGCTGCAATCCTGGCTGCCTTCAAAATCAAATCAGTAACTCCTCCGAGTGCTGATACAACCACAATAACATCAGTGGTTTGTTGCTGTACAATTTCCTTCACCTTTTTAATGGTATCGGCTGAACCTACTGATGTACCTCCAAATTTTAAAACCTTCATTTTAACCTGTATTTAATAAAAAAACTGGATGAAACGACAGAACATTTCATCCAGATATCTGTCCAAAAAATTTTCTTTTAAGTTGTTGTTACAGTTGCTTTTCCGGATATGGCTTCAAGGATTTTTAATTCCAGTTCCTGTGCCAGTTCAGGATTGTCAAGAATCAGGGTTCGTACTGTTTCTCTTCCTTGTCCTAACTTTGTATCACCATAGCTAAACCAGGAACCACTCTTTTTAATGATATTCAAACTGACACCCAAATCAATTATTTCACCCGATTTAGAAATACCTTCACCGTAAAGGATATCGAATTCAGCCTTTCTAAAAGGTGGAGCAACTTTATTTTTCACTACCTTCACTCTGACATTAATACCATTTACTTCCTCTCCATCTTTAATCTGACCAATTCGCCGAATATCGAGCCGGACTGATGCGTAAAATTTTAAGGCATTACCCCCGGTTGTTGTTTCCGGATTACCGAACATGACACCAATTTTTTCACGCAACTGGTTTATAAATATGCAGCAGGTTTTAGTTTTGCTGATGTTGGCGGTGAGTTTTCTTAAAGCTTGCGACATAAGCCGGGCCTGCAACCCCATTTTTGAATCTCCCATTTCACCTTCCAGTTCAGCTTTTGGTGTAAGCGCAGCAACTGAATCAATTACAATGATGTCAATTGCCCCTGACCTAACCAGGTTATCTACTATTTCAAGTGCTTGTTCACCATTATCGGGCTGTGAAATCAACAGTTCTTCCGTATCAACCCCAAGCTTTTTTGCATAATACGGATCGAAAGCATGTTCAGCATCAACAATAGCTGCGATACCACCTGCTTTCTGAGCTTCAGCAATGGCATGAATAGCTAAAGTCGTTTTACCTGAAGATTCAGGTCCATATATTTCTATTACTCTTCCCTTTGGGAATCCCCCAACCCCAAGGGCGATATCCAATGCAATGGAACCAGAAGAAATGGCAGGAATGTTTTCTATTGCCCGATCTCCCATGCGCATAATGGATCCTTTACCATAACTTTTTTCAATTTTGTCCATTGTAAGCTGAAGCGCTTTCAGCTTTTCTTTGTTAACCTGAGCTTTTTCTTCTTTGGTCATGTTTAGAATAAGGTTAAATATTTAAATTTTTAATTATCTGATTTGTGTGATCCTTGGTTTCAACTTTCTCAAAAATTTTCCTGATAATACCGTTTTCATCAATTACAAATGTAGTACGTATTACTCCCATATATTTTTTACCGTACATATTTTTTTCTCCCCAAACATCATAGGCTTGCAATATTTCCTTTTCTGTATCTGCTATCAGGTCAAACTTCAGCCCAAATTTTGCCTTAAAATCCCGGTGAGATTCCATATTATCCGGACTAACACCAACAACATCAAAACCTTTGTCGAGCCAATTGTTATAATTATCGTTCAAATTACAAGCCTCTGCTGTGCACCCAGATGTATTATCTTTCGGATAAAAATACAATATCAGTTTTTTACCTAAAAAATCCTTCAGCTTTATTTCTTTACCATCCTGATTTTTACCTTCAAAATCGGGCGCTTTTTCCCCTTCTTTTAACTTAGTCATATCCTATATTTTTTTCCAGGAACTACAAATATAAGTTAATTAATGAAAAGATTCAGACCAATTTTTAACAGTTTAAAGTTAATATTTGATACATCTTTAAGAGATTGCACAATTTTTGTAATTTTACACAGTAAATGAGGTTTTACAACTTTAAACCATGTGTGATAGATTTAAAAGAATAAACTTTTTGTCGTTGTTTGTATTAATTGCAGGCATTCTTCCCTTATCTTTTGTAAATGCGCAAGAGAATCCTGAAGTTAAGGCCATACAGCTTTTTAATTCAGGAAACTTTAGTGAAGCAGAAAAAATATTTAAAATGTTGCTTGAACAGAATTCCGAAAGTCCGATATCAAATTATTACTATGGAGCTTCACGTACGGAAAATGGACATTATGGAAAGAAGGAAATGGAATACTTGAAAAAAGCTGGGGAAAATATAACTCCTGACCGTCTGCATTATTATCTGGCGATACAACATCATGCCCGAGGAAATTGGGATCAGGCATTAAAATATTACAATCAATTCAGGCTTAGCGTACCTGAAATGGAGCAGGAAGAACTTAAATTGAGTAAAAAAATCCAGCTCTGTTACAATCAGGTTAATCCATTTGATACTACATCAGTAACTTCAGTTCCACAGAATGTTCAGACAGATTCTCTAAAAAGATCTGCCAATACCAAGCAGAAAGAACTTTATACCTCCCCTGCACTAAAAGAGGAACCTACTCCATTAACTGCATCAAATAATGAATTGAATTTAATAGAAAATATAGATAATCAGGAATCATTAAATACTGATGCTTTGATTTACCTGCGGGAAGCTCTTCCTGATCTTCCAGGTGTTGAACCTACCATCCCAGATGGTGACCCTGTTAAATTTCACGTAAACAACACAATCACCTACTTATATTCTTCTCAATTCCAAACAGAAGAAGGTAAAAACCTGTTTGAAAAAGCAATGAAACTGCAACAGCAACAAGAAAAAAATCTGGCCGAAGCAGAAAAATTAAGAACATTATATAAGAACAGCCAGTTACCGGAGGAAAGGGAAACTCTTGCGACCAAAATAATTACAATTGAAAATGAATCGCTTCATATCGAGGAAGAAATAAAGAACATACATTCAGAATTGCGCAAAGTGGAAAATGAATACTGGGAAAATGCAGGTACTGTTGAACGAAAAAATTTCATTATGAAGCAGGAAAAAATTCTGTCAGCCTTGAATAAAGATGATATTTCTCCTCGGGTTCCTCAGGAAGAAATACTAATCGATTTCATTGAACAGAAGGCAAAATCACCGGCCAAAACATCCCCACCTGAACTAACTTATAAAATTCAAATTGGTGCCTATAGCAAGGGAGTGCCGGCATACAGACAAAAAGTATTCAAAAAACTTTCCATTATTCGTAACATTAATAATTATACCGATGAAAACGGTATTGTAGTTTACACTACCGGAAACCTGACACGGTATGAAGATGCACTTAAATTGCAAAACCAGGTAAGACAGGAAGGAATACAAGATGCTAAAGTTGTACCTTATTATAACGGAAAAAGAATAACTTTGGAAAAAGCAAAACAAATGGAAGCAAATAATGACATCTAAAGAAACTAAAAAGAAATCGGAAAACCGAAAGACAAATGAAACTTGTGACGAGTATTTGCTGATGCTTCATAACGACGATATACACAGCTTTGAATATGTAATTGAAGCACTGATAGATATATGCAACCACAATTACGAACAGGCGGTGCAATGTACCTTAATTACTCACCACAAAGGATATTGTGATATTCGCAAAGGAAAATTTCATTCCCTGAAAAAAATGAAAGATTCCTTATTGGCAATGGAACTAAATGCTACTATTGAACTGCAACCATGACTGCATTTGCCATCATTTTACTAATCGTACTGGGACTTGTGCTGCTTCTGATTGAATTTGCAGTAATTCCCGGAGTCACCGTCGCCGGTATCGGCGGCTTCATATTGTTAGGAATAAGTGTGTACATTGCTTTTATTGAATACGGAACAGGCATTGGATTTCTCACCCTTGCCTTTGTTCTGATTGCCTCTCCTTTTTTAATATATTATCTTTTCCAATCAAAAACCGGCAAAAAAATGATTTTAGAATCGCTCATCGACAGTAAGGCAGAAACCAACATAAGCGAAAAAATCCAGTTAGGTGATTTAGGAAAAACATTAGGAAGACTGGCACCATCGGGAAAAGTAAAAGTAAACGGAGAAATAGCGGAAGCCGTGTCAACAGGTGGATTTGTTGATCATAATACCGAAATTAAAGTTGTGAAAATACTTTCGAATAAAATTATTGTAGAACCTGTAAATAAATTAAAATGATTGAATCAATCGGAATTTGGGGGATGATTATTGGAATAATCGTATTGTTGTTTATCATTCTGTATTTTATCCCAATCGGTTTGTGGTTTTCTGCTCTGGTGTCAGGTGTAAAAATCTCATTACTGCAGT
>JBEPWX010000224.1:0-5866 GCA_041642235.1 Mariniphaga sp. | reverse complement strand
CCGAAGGTACTCGCATAGAAGCCGACACAGCAGTAAGCGAATTGGGTTGGCGAAAACCATATTTTGTAGATGCAGATCATATTAACCTTTCAAATGTAGACAGGTTTATTAAATTTTCCGATTTCTTTACATTGGATGTTGCCATGTATATTGGGAATAAGTCTTCTTCAGAAGAAGTAGCCGCCTTTAAAAACGCCTGTTCCGGCCTGGGAAATGAAGTTAATATTCCGGGTATTCAGGAGCCAATTAAAATATCGGATGAGCTGCTGGAGGAAGTTGCCGGGAAATACCTTGCTGCTGTTAAGGAGGCCGGGAAAATTTACAGGCACATTGAACAAGCCAAAGGAACTGGAAATTTCATAACAGAAGTATCTATGGACGAGGTAGAGTCACCTCAAACACCGGTCGATATGTTTTTTATTCTGAAAATGATTGCTGAAGCCGGAATAGCTGCACAAACGATTGCCCCAAAGTTCACCGGCAGGTTTAATAAAGGTGTGGATTACAAAGGCGATGTAAACCAATTTGCCAAAGAATTTGAGCAGGATGTACTGATAATAGATTATGCTGTAAAACATTTTGGATTACCAGGTGATCTGAAGCTAAGTATCCATTCAGGTTCCGATAAATTTACAATTTATCCGGTAATGGCCGGGATTATAAAAAAATACAATAAGGGGTTGCATATAAAAACTGCCGGAACCACCTGGCTGGAAGAGGTCATCGGCCTGGCAATTTCCGGAGTTGAAGGTTTGGCAGTTGCCAAAGATATATATGCCAAAGCACTTGAAAGGAAACAGGAATTATGTGAGCCATATGCTGATGTTATTGAAATTGATGATGCTCAGTTACCAGGAATTGAAGAGGTGAATAACTGGACAGGAGAAAGATTTGCCAATACGCTCCGGCATATTCCCGATCATCCCGATTACAACCCGAATTTCAGGCAGCTCATACATGTTGGCTATAAAGTTGCAGCTGAAATGGGCCCTGGTTTTACTATACTGCTCGAGAGGTATTCAGAAGTTATTGGAGCATGTGTTGAAGAGAATATTTATGAACGACACATGAAAAGATTATTCGACCTTTAAAAAATGCATAATGAAAACATTTATGGATAAAAATTTCCTGCTGCAGACAGAAACTGCACAGAAATTATATCACCAACATGCGGCAAAAATGCCAATTTTCGATTATCACTGTCATATTTCACCAAAAGATATTGCCGGGGACAGAATGTTCGAAAACATTACCCGGATTTGGCTCTACGGTGATCATTATAAATGGCGGGCCATGCGTACCAATGGTGTGGACGAAAGGTTTATCACGGGAGATGCCTCTGATTGGGAAAAGTTTGAAAAATGGGCTGAAACTGTTCCTTATACCTTACGAAATCCACTGTTCCACTGGACTCATCTGGAACTGGAACGTTTTTTTGGAATAGAAAAAATGTTGAGCCCTGAAACTGCAAAGGAAATCTGGCAGGAATGTAATGAAAAACTTCAGACCCCTGAGTATTCTGCCAGAAACATTATCAGAATGGCCAATGTGCATACGATATGTACTACTGATGATCCGATTGACTCATTGGAATACCACCGGCAAATTAAAGAAAGTGGATTTGAAGTAAAGGTGCTGCCTGCATGGCGTCCCGATAAAGCAATGGCTGTGGAAGACTCAAATGTTTATAATGATTATCTGGATAAGCTGGCTGATGCTTCAGGAATAAAAATCCTGACATATTCTGATTTTATAGATGCCCTTCAGAACAGACATCGCTTTTTTCATAAAAATGGTTGCAGGTTGTCGGATCATGGTATTGAAACAATTGTTGCAGAAGAATATACAGACAAGGAAATAAGAGATATTTTTGAAAAAGTAAGAGGAGGATACGAATTAAAGGAAATTGAAATCCAAAAGTTTAAATCCGGGATGTTATATGAATTTGGTATTATGGATCATTCCCGGAATTGGACGCAACAGTATCACCTGGGCGCACTCCGGAATAACAATAGCCGGTATTTTCAAGAACTGGGACCTGATACAGGATTTGATTCTATAGGTGATTTTGAAATTGCCAGGCCTCTGTCAAAATTTCTCGACAGCCTGGATATAACAAATCAGCTTGCCAAAACTATTCTGTACAATCTTAATCCTCGAGATAACGAATTGATAGCTACTATGATTGGAAATTTTCAGGACGGAACGGTACCTGGAAAACTTCAGTTTGGTTCGGGATGGTGGTTTCTTGATCAAAAAGATGGTATGGAAAAACAGATAAATGCACTTTCAAACCTGGGACTTTTAAGTCGTTTTGTGGGTATGCTTACTGATTCACGAAGTTTTCTTTCATATATTCGCCATGAATATTTCAGGCGCATATTGTGCAATATAATAGGGAACGATATAGAAAATGGTGAACTGCCATACGATATGGAGTTAATTGGTAAAATGGTTGAAGATATAAGTTTTAACAATGCTAAGGCATATTTTAATTTTTAGTAATTTATCGTGAGTATTCAATAGTCCTAATTTATTACCAATTACAAATCCTAAAAATTCCAATGCAAAAGAAAGTTATCACATTTGGTGAAATAATGTTACGCCTGGCCACACCAGGTTATCTGCGATTTTCTCAAACCAATAAATTTACGGCCACATTCGGAGGGGGAGAGGCTAATGTTGCTGTATCACTTGCCAATTTTGGAGTACAGGTGGATTATATTACTCGTTTACCGGAAAATGATATTGGCCGTGCATGTTTGATGGAATTGCGCAAGCAGGGAGTAGGAACGGAAAACATTATATGGGGAGGAAAGCGTCTGGGAATTTATTACCTGGAAACAGGTGCTGTAAGTCGTGGAAGTAAAGTGATTTACGATCGGGAACATTCTTCTGTATCAGAAATAGAGCCGGGTATGATTAACTGGGATACTATTTTTAAAAATGCCTGCTGGTTTCATTGGACTGGCATAACTCCTGCTATCTCGCAGAATGCTGCTGATGTATGTCTTGAAGCTGTAAAAAAAGCAAATGAATTGGGTTTAACCGTTTCATGCGATTTGAACTACCGTAAAAACCTTTGGAAATATGGGAAAAATGCTGGTGAAATAATGCCTGATCTGGTAGCCGGTACGGATATTATCCTGGGAAATGAAGAAGATGCTGAAAAAGTGCTAAATATTAAGCCTAAGGGAGTTGATGTAACATCCGGTCATGTGGAAGGAGCTGCCTATGAATCGGTTTCCAGACAAATTATGGAACGTTTTCCTCGCTGCAGGAAGGTCATTACTACCTTGCGTGGATCGATAAATGCCAATCACAATTCATGGTCAGGTGTACTGTGGGATGGCCAAAAGTTATACGAAGCTCCTGCCTATCAGATTACTCATATTGTTGATCGTGTCGGAGGCGGTGATTCTTTCATGGGGGGGCTTATTTATGGTATTCTTAATTATAACGGAGACGACCAGAAAGCATTGAATTTTGCTGTTGCTGCATCCTGTTTAAAACATACTGTTTATGGCGATTTTAATCAGGTTATCCTTGATGAAGTAGAAAAGCTGATGGGTGGTGATGCCTCAGGTCGTGTTGCACGGTAGTCAATTCTTTAACAGGGGCAACTCATGCAAAACGTATATCATCAATAAAAAACAACTAATCTGAAACGTAAAATGCAGGAAAGCAAATATTGGTTGAGATTAAAAATTATATTTTTTTTGATTTTGAAATTAGTAATAGAAGAATAATTGATACAACTTGTTTAGAGTTTATCTGAACTAAAAAATATTCTTGGTTTACTGATGTTCTCTATCAAAACCAAATGAATTTTCATCCTTTAGAAGTTTTATATTAATAAATTCATGTACAATCTTTAAACTTTAAACTGGATTATGGCTCGATTTTCAAGAATAGAAGTGGCATTGAAGATGAAAGAAACCGGAATGGTTCCGGTGTTTTACAATGCCGATGCTGAAGTATGCAAAAAAGTGATACAGGCATGTTATAATGGTGGAGTTAGGGTTTTTGAATTTACCAACAGGGGAGATTTTGCCACACTTGTTTTTGCCGAAGTTAATAATTGGGCAATCCGGCAGTGTCCTGATATGATTTTGGGAGTTGGTTCTGTGGTTGATGAAGGAACGGCTTCCATGTATATAGCCTTAGGGGCAAATTTCATTGTATCCCCACTCATTGATGAGGCAACGGCAAGAGTATGCAATAAACGAAAAATACTTTGGAGTCCGGGATGTGGTTCTGTTACTGAAATAGGAAAGGCACACGAATTAGGGGCCGAAGTGATAAAAGTTTTTCCGGGTTCAGAGGTTGGAGGGCCCGGTTTTGTTAAAGCTGTTAAAGGTCCGATGCCGTGGACCAGCATTATGCCCACAGGCGGAGTCTCCCCTTCGGAGGAAAATCTTAAGGCATGGTTTGAAGCCGGAGTTACTTGTGTGGGAATGGGATCTAAATTATTTCAGGATGAAGTTTTGGCAAATGAAAATTATTCCTACATTTCGCAAAAATGCGGTGAAACACTGGCAATAATTCAAAAATATAAAAGACAATAAATATCAACCTGATGATTTACACTAAATATTTTAAATTTTTCTTCCTTTTTTTGTTTATTATTTTCTCTTCTTGTGCTGGCATTGTTGAACAAAAAGAACTTAAGCTTGCGCATGGTTTGCCTACTGATCATCCTGTTCATAAGGCTATGGAATTCATGGGACAGCGGGTTAGAGAACTCTCTGAAGGAAAGCTTTCTGTTGAAATTTATCCTTCAGAACAGCTTGGTTCGGAGCAGCAGTGTGTAGAGTTGGTGCAAATTGGCAGTCTGGCTATCACTAAAGTGTCGGCTGCTGTAATGGAAAGCTTTACAGAAGATTACAAGGTTTTGGGATTACCCTATATTTTTAAATCGAAGGAACATGCATTTAAAGTTTTTGATGGTGAAATAGGCGATGACTTGTTAATGAGTTCTACCGACAAGTGGATTCGGGGTCTTACATTCTACGATGCCGGATCACGTAGTTTTTATACAAAATCGAAGCCTATCGAGCATCCTGATGATTTAATTGGAATGAAGTTCAGGGTTATGCCAAGTATTACTGCAGTTGGAATGGTACGTGCATTAGGAGGGTCACCTACCCCTATTTCGTGGGGTGAATTGTATACAGCCTTGCAAAGCGGAGTTGTTGACGGTGCAGAAAATAATCCTCCAAGTTTATACACCTCACGCCATTATGAAGTATGCAAATATTATTCTCTTGATGAACATACAACTATTCCTGATGTGTTGGTAATCAGTCAGATTGTTTGGGATAAACTTTCAGAACAGGAGAAGGACTGGATTCAGCAGGCTGCCGATGAGTCGGCAATTTTGCAGCGAAAACTGTGGGCCGAATCGGAAGAAGAATCGCTGATTGAGGTACAGAAGGCAGGGGTTAAAATAAATAAACCGGATAAGGAGCCATTCATCAGAAAAGTGCAGCCTTTTCTGGAAAATTACAGAGACAATGAAGTTATTTTCTCCTATCTGGAACGGATTAAGGCAATACAATAAACAAAAACCAAATAGATTATGCGTAGAAAAATTGAAAAGTCGCTGGAATGGTTTCTCGTTTTTTTGATGAGCATTCTGGTACTGGATGTGCTTTGGCAGGTTTTCAGCCGTTATGTGTTGAATGCACCAAGCAGTTATACCGATGAGCTTGCAGGTTATCTGCTGATTTGGGTAGGGGTTCTGGGCGCTGCGTACGTTGCTGCCAACCGGGAGCATCTTGCTATCGATCTGCTTCTCCAACGCAGTTCACCTGAAAGAAAATACAAACTTGAACTGATAATTGCTGTTTGCATCATACTTTTT